>JAPKGY010000233.1 GCA_026647385.1 Phycisphaerae bacterium
CAGCACGCTCAAGCTCACGCTGGCTTACCTGGGCGGCACACCCGAACGCACGAGCCGCACCCTCGGCACGGGAACGCCCCGCGGTAGACGGCCCCCAACTCGTCCTTCCGCATCGCGGAGGCCGGACACGCCGCCACACACGGAGCGTCCGCGCACTGTCGGCAGACGGCGGGCAGCATCGCCGCCCCCAGGCGGGCAAAGTGCACCGCCGGCAGGCCGTGATGTCCGTAAAAGCACGCCGCCGCGCAACCGCGACATTCGATGCAGCGGTCGAGATTGACCGCCACGCGCTTTCTGATCTCATGGGCGACGGCCACCGTGGGCATGTCATGTCTCCTGTGAACCCGCCATCGGCGCGGGCTCCACCCGGACCCCGATCGTCCCCGAATGCGTCGGCTCGTCCGCGTGGTCAAATCGCCATGACGCCAGCCGACGCACCTCGGAAAAGCAGCCGCTGACCGCAAGCCAGCCTGCCGGGGCCGCCCTGGGCGACCGCTCCGCCAGACAGCCGCCGACTTCAGGTTGATCCCTCGCCACCGCCAGCCGAACCAGCGCCTCTCTGTCCTTGTCCACAAGCTTGACGATCTGTCCCGCCTTCATACCCATGGTCGCCGCATCAGCGGGTGAAACGTGTAGCTCCGGCAGAACCTTGGACGCCTTGATCCACCGCGCATGCCGAGTCATCTGGCCGTCGAAGTACTGGACGGGGTCCGCGATCAGGACCACCGGCCAACCGCCGTTGCCGTTCAGTATCGGCGCCGATGGCACTTCGAGGCTTGAGCCGCCGACACGTGACATGAGGTCTTCGTCACGGATGGCCGGTGTGCAAACCTTCTCCGGCCGATGCTCGCTGCCGCGAGCGGCCTCTTCCGTTGCCAGATCGCCGAACAGATCGCGTACGCTCAGCGCACCGGTCGGCGGTGCCATCAAAGGATCGACCCGGTGCCGCTGGCCGTCGGCAAATACATAGGTGCCCCCGACTTCCGCGCCCGGGATGGCCATCGGGACGATCCAGTCCGCCCAGCGGTCGTCGAAGGGAGGAAACGCGCCGGCGAAGATAACCTCTCGGGATCTCTTTACCGCCGGCTGCCAGCCCCCTTGCGGATAACCGCTGCTCGGATCAAAGCCGATGACCAGCAAGAGGTCGTTCGGTTCACCTTCACCTTCGTTGCAGTTCTCCGCCCAACTGGCGATCCCGTGCTGCCGCGCGTAGCGCGAAACCGCCAGCGCGTTGGCGGAGCCGGTCAACACGGATGCCATGCCTTTTCGCTGCTTGACCCATCCGGCGGCGGTCGCCGACAACGCTCGCCATCGCTCCGCGCTTCCGGAGGCCGGCGCGATAACGACAGCGGGGTGATGCGCCGACCGTAACTGCTCAGCCGCCCGGTCGATGCGCTCTGCCTGCACCCCGCTGTCATGAATGATCCGCCGCAGCAGGCTCTGTTCGGGCAGGCTCATGCGTGCAGCGTCGAGTCCGGCCGATACCACCACCGCCGTCACGACCCAGTACTCATATCCCGGACGGCACAGCAGTTTGTGTTGTGCGAAGCCGCCCACCACGCCTGGGGCGGAGTCGATCACGACCATCGGCGTGTCGGCTCGCTCCCGGCCCCAACGCATCAGACGGGAGGCGGTGGGCGGATGCGTCGCCAGGGGGTTACCCACAACCAGAAAAGCATCCGCCAACGGCCAGAAACTCGGCGCGGTCTGCGGAACCCCGCCGATGTCAAGCCCCTCCACGGCGCCGAGTTCGTGAGGGGGGAGGTGTACCAACAGACGGGTCGGCCCGTCCCGGCGAAGGCAGTAAGCATGCGCCGCCGCGAGATCCTCGACGGCCACGTTTCCATCGAGCCAGACGACCAGTCGACCGCCCCCGTCCGCTCGTCGCCGGAGACGCTCCGCGAGGCCGCGCAGTACCTCCGAGGTCCGAACCTCTCCGGATCGTCCCTTCGCCCGGTAAACGCGTGCCGGCTGACCGAGAAGGTCGCCCAGCATCTGCCCTCGTGCGCACATCCGACCGTTCTGGTCGCACGTCGGAACCGGGCGCCAGGAGCGGAGTGCATACTCCTCGAGTTGCACTTCGCAGCCCAGGCTGCACAGCGTGCATCTGCCCACCGGTGTTCTTCCGCGTGTTTCAAAAGACATGGGCGAAGTCCTTGATCTTCGCATAACAGATGTCCGGGCCGTCGCGACACAGGTAATACGGTCCGATGCTGCAACGGCCGCACTTGCCGATGCCGCAACTCATCCGCCGATTCATGGACAGGATGATCTGGTCCGGCGAAAACCCGTTCCGCAGCAACGCGGAAGTGACGTATTTCAGCATCACCTCCGGGCCGCACGAAACCACGATGGTGTCTTCGATCGGGGTGTCGATCGTCTCCAGTAGGGTCGTGACCACACCCACATGTCCGACCCAGGCCGGCTCCGGGGCATCGATCGTGCAGGCCATACTCACCTTCGCCCGCCCGGCCCAGTCGTCGTACGAAGATCGGTAAAGAAGCTCCCGGCTTTCCCTTGCCCCGTACCGGATGGCCATGCTGCGTATGCGATCCATATGACCGAACAGGGCGTAAATCAGCGATCTCAGGGGGGCGAGTCCGCAGCCCCCGCCCACGATCAGAACGTGTTTGTCCTCGAACTCATCGAGCGGATAACCCACGCCAAACGGCCCGCGCAGACCAATCGGGTCGCCGGCCTTCAGGGTGTGCATGACTTCCGTGACCCGCCCCGTTCGAATGACCGTGAACGCCAGGCGCTCGGGGTGGGCGGGGTCGCTCGACGGCGTGAAGGGCGACTCGCCGATTCCCGGCACGGTGACCTGTGCGAACTGGCCCGCCCGGAAAGCGAACGGCCGGGGCGGCTCGACCACGAACGTTTTGATGGTCGGCGTTTCCTCGATCACATCGACCAACGGGGTCGCCGACGGCCGGTACGGGTTTGTCGCAATCGGGCCGAGGATCACGCGGACACCTCCCGGATCACATCCCGCAAATCGATTTGCCCCGGACAGGCCTCGATGCATCTCCCGCAGCCCACGCAGCCGGTCATTTCCCACTGCCGAGGCGACCAGAGGTACTTGTGCAAGAATCGGTTCGCAAAACGGGAGCGAAACCGCGATCGCGGATTGGGTTTCACGTCCGGTCCGCCCGCCATCCGTGAGTAACCGCTGAAAACGCAACTGTCCCAGGCCCTGCCGCGTTCAAAGGAACCTTCGCCGATGCGCTGATCGAACAGGTAGAAACAATGACAGGTCGGGCAGATTTGCGTGCACGCGCCGCATTCCACGCAGCCTTGACCCAATCGGTCCCAGATCGAGGCATCCTCCGCCGCAGCCAACGCCTCCGTCGGCGATCGCCGCGGCGCATGAATCGCGTTGGCCTGCTCCAATCGTTCGACGGCTTGCCGGCGTTGCTCATCCCGTCGTGCGAGTTGGTCTTCATCCGCCTCGCGCCGACCCGTACCCGTCTGGTCCAACAGGGCGTTTCCCTTTTCAGACCCCGCTTCCGCGATGAACACGCCGTCGAGCGGGGTAAGGTTCACGTCGAACCCCTCAGTCGCATAAGGCCTGCCCCCCGCAAGATTGCAGAAGCAGGTAGAGTGAGGCTGAACGCAATCGATCGATACGAACGTTTGGCGACGGCGATGCGAGAGGTAAAAGGGGTCCTCTTGCGGCGGCGAGCCGAAAACACGGTCGAGATACTCGACCGCCCCCAATTCGCACGCCCGAATCCCCACGACCAGCGTGTCCGGCTCCTCGGCCGAGTCCGCCGGGACGCCCTGCTCCGGATACCGTGCCAGGGCTTCAGTGGGCGGGAAGCAGAATGACTTCACCGACGAAGGGCCGCGAGGAAGGCTCAGGGCCGACAGATCCAGGGCGTTCCCATCCGGCCAGATCCTGCCGAAGTCCGGCCCCATGCCCTTGAGCATCGGGGCGTATCGTCGGTCAAAGCCGGGCGCGCCCAACAGCGCGCGCAGGGCATTTGAGGTGAGACACCATCCGGCCATGGGGCGGCCTCCCACGGCGAAAACCGTGCATCAACTGAAGAAGTTAACTGCTTCGCCCCAGAACTGAGGGCACGTGTATTGGGTTGGCGCAACGCATAACCACGCTGCACCCCGTTCACCCTCTGTCTACTCAAGAGGTGCTTAGAACGATGATCGGTTCGACGTTTACAGTATACGTGATTTTTTTCACAAAGTCAAGCAGGGCACGTGATTTTTTTCACAATGTCAAGCAGGGCACGTGATTTTTTCACAATGTCGAACTCGGCCGCGACTCCTGGCCCTTTCGGCGATGCCTGCACCCTGTCCCGACACGAGACCACCCTCCCTGCGGCGGGCCCGTTCAGTCGGGGCGAGACGTGCTGATAGTAAACCACGACCGGGCAAGGGGCCCGTCTTCGCCTTCACCTGGGGGCCGGGCGGCGTGATCGAGGTGGCGTGAGGCTCTGGGAGAGCGCTTCGGCAGATATCTGCCGAAGCGGATACCATTTTTTAGCTGAGAAGCCGTCAAGGTCTGGGTCAGTTACACAGGTTCCTCGATGCCTGCGACGCCATTGTGTCTTGCTGGGGACCCGTCTTGAGTGCGGCGGCATCCGGGTGCCCTTGCGGTCCTGCCGGTTGTGAACCCTGTCTGCCCTGCGGGTCGGAGCCAAAAACCAGGCATCCCTCCGCAAGGACCACTGAAGGTTTGCCAAGGTGTTCGGCCTCCTCTGCCCGGAAGCAGATGTCCGCCAAATAATCACTCCCCCCTGGGTCACCTTTTTGCCAGAGTTCAACAGCTTGCAAAGCCACATGTTGCAGCGCGGCAGGGGAAAAGCAAATGCGGCTCGTAACGCCCTCGAACATCCGGATGGCGCCGAAAGCCTCGTGGTATTCGTAATAGGGCGAACGAGGCATTAGCCAGTAGAAGGTGCTTATCTTGCGCCATTCCGCCTGGGCGCGTTTCACCTGATCCCCGGGTAAGGCCTTGGTTATTGCAGTGTCGTGGGTCGCTGAGCAAACGGGCAGGAACGCCACGTAGGTCGTCGTCTTGATTCTGCCCGTGTGTATGTCGAGGTCCTGATGGCGACTCATTACATCCAAGGAGCAACCCGAGGGGAGCGCAACTATCAGGAGAAGCCATGTGGTCTTCCGCCGCATCACTCTTCTCCTTTCGCCTTGCCCCCATAGCGATTGTGCGATCTGGCACTGCTCGGCACCGCCCGAAGCAAGCCGGCTGACGTCATGTGCTCCAAATCAATCCTGGTAGACTGGGCATAGACGATCTACCAGCATCTCCACGCCAATAGCGTCACACCCAGGTCCAAAAGGTGGGTCCCATGCTCCAGAACAATGTGCCATCTCGTGGATTGCCACGCTGACCCTAGTGCCCCATGAACTGAGGGGGCCATTGGGATTGCTCGTGCAGAACGTGATGTGGTTTCCCAGTCCGAAGAAACACGATGTGCCGACGCCCAACGCAGTTGGGGGACACTGGCAGGTGCAGTGGACGTGCGGCCGGTTGTTCTTGCATCGGGAACTCATCTTCGCCAGGGTCGCCTCAATGCACGAACGTTTGCCCAGGCTGGGTGGAATCCAAAGATCAGGGTCATTCTGCAACGCGTCTAGCGCATAATCAATACAAGAACAGCCAGCATCTATTGCGTTCTCAAACATCTGTTGCTGCGCGCTGTCGCATCCTTTGCCTGGCGTCAACCCAAAGGGATCCGTGTCGTTCGTGGGCCTGTTGTTGACATACACATAGGTGTCTTGCCGCAAGGCCTCCTTGCTGAGGGGATCACGCGCAAGGAAACGAGTCGGTGCAACCCGAGGTTGGTGCATCGGCATCTTTGTCCTGGCGGTATGATTGACTGATCGCAACTGGACCGCGCCGGGTTCACCG
>JAPKGY010000234.1 GCA_026647385.1 Phycisphaerae bacterium
GTGGGCAGGACGCTGGGCCCCGAAGCCGCGCTCGACGCGCTTCGGCCGATCATGACCGACCCGAAGGTCGCCAAGATCGGACAGAACATCAAGTACGATCTCATCGTGATGGCCCGCCACGGCATCGAGGTGGCCGGCGTCGCGTTCGACACGATGATCGCCAGCTTCGTGCTCGACTCCTCGCGGCGTTCGCACGGGATGAACGCGCTGGCCCGCGAACTGCTCGGCTTCGATCCCATCCCGATCAGCGACCTCATCGGCAAGGGAGCCGGCCAGATCCGTTTCGACCAGGTCGACACGCAACGGGCCTGCACTTACTCCGCCGAGGACGCGGACGTGACCTGGTCGCTCTACCAGGTCCTCCGCAAGCAACTGGCTGACAGCGACCTGGAGCCGCTTTTCCACCAGACCGAGATGCCGCTCGTCGAAGTGCTGGCCGCCATGGAAAACGAGGGCGTCAACCTCGACGTCGCCTTCCTCGAGCAGATGAGCAAGGACCTCGACGCCCGCCTGCGGGCTTTGACCGATCGGATCCACCTGCACGTCGGCCATCCGTTCAACATCGACTCGACCAGGCAGCTAGCCGACGTGCTTTTCAACGAACTGAAGCTCCCGATCGTCAAGATGACCAAGACCGGCCGATCCACCGACGCCGAAACGCTCGAGCAACTCGCGCTCGAGACCGACCACCCGGTCCCCAAGCTGATCCGCGAATACCGGGAGCTCATCAAGCTCAAGAACACGTACATCGACACGTTGCCCGGCATGGTCTGCCCGCGCACCGGCCGGGTGCATGCGAGCTTCAACCAGACCGTCGCGGTCACCGGCAGACTCTCGTCCAGCGACCCGAATCTCCAGAATATCCCGATCCGCACGGAGCTCGGCAGACAGATCCGCAGGGCCTTCGTGCCCTCCGGGCCCGATCGCGTGCTGGTGACGGCGGACTATTCGCAAATCGAGCTGCGCGTGCTCGCCCACTTCTGCCGGGACCAGGCCCTCCTGGACGCATTCCAGCAGGACCGCGACATTCACCAGTTCGTCGCGTCGCAGGTCTTCGGCGTGCCGATCGAGGAGGTCTCGCGCGAGCAGCGCGGCAAAGCCAAGGCGGTCAACTTCGGGATCATCTACGGCCAGACGGCCTTCGGCCTGTCCCGCGGCACGGGTATGGGCGTGGCGGAGGCCCAGGACTTCATCGACAAGTACTTCAAGCGATATCCGGGGATCCAGACGTTCATCCGCAAGGTCCACGCCGACGCCCGACGCAACGGGTTCGTCAAGACGATCCTCGGACGCCGCCGGGCGATCCCCGATATCAATTCACGAAACACCAACGCCCGCTCCGCGGCTGAACGACTCGCGATCAACACGGTCATCCAAGGCAGCGCCGCCGACCTCATCAAGAGGGCGATGATCAACCTCCACAACCGCATCAAGCGGGAGAACCGCCCGTCGCGCATGATCATCCAGGTCCACGACGAGCTGGTCTTCGACGTCGCGCGAAACGCCGTGGAGCCCGAGGCGGACTTCATCCGCCGGGAAATGTGCAACGCCCTGCCGCTCGAAGTGCCCGTCAAGGTCGACCTCGCCTGGGGTGACAACTGGCTTGAAGGGAAATGATTCGCAAAACGGTCATGGTCGTCCTTGCGCTCGCCGCCGTCGTCACTCCGGTGATGTGGGTGGCCAGCCTGACCGTCAAGTGCAAAGAGGCGGCGCGATATGGGATCGGGAAGGGCTGAGCTGCCACCACCGGTGTGGCGACAGATGTCAACAAGGCAAACTGACCGATTCGGGGATTCAAGAGCCGCGGGCTTCAGCGGATCCCATCGGTCGGCTTGAGTTGGCATCAACCATCCACCTGATGGCCTTGACGGTCCGACGTAGCTACAATATACATACACGAAGGTCCGGCATCGCGAGCAAACGAGGGTACTTCTTCGTCTGGGATGAAGACAACCTCGAACACCCGTTTTCTCACGGGCGTTGCCGCAGGAAGCGGAAGTGGTGTTTTCAACCGGTACGTCACTACGCCCGACAAGAGACGATGCGGCCGCGGGCGGTATCGGATTGACGGAAGGACCAGCGCCGGACGCCGGCTCCGGCTCATTTTTCAGGACCTCGGGAACAACGTCGCCCGCATTCTCACGGGATGGAAACAATGAAAACCACAAAACGCCGACGAAAACGAGCGGGCGTCGGTTACAATCCGGCTGAGTGGGACGAATCGAAGTCGACGACCGTCGAGCCGGAACCTCGTTTGAGCAGCGGCATATCGACGAGCATTCGCCTGCCCCGGCGGATGGTCACTCAGCTTCGCAGGATCGCCCGCAAGAAAGGCGGAATCGGTTACCAGACGCTCCTGAAGATCTGGATCGCCGAACGACTGGAGAAGGAAACCGCCTGAGTCACCACCGGCTGATCCGCGCCCGTTGGCCTGTTCGCGACGATGTCACACAACCGAACAATCACGTTGAGTCTGTACCTTCTGAACGGCTTGGCGTTGTGCGCGTGCCATGCCCAAGAATCCCGCCCGGCCCCGAACACCGCGCGTCCGCTCGTCGGCGCGATCCGTTGGGACGCCTGGACGGGGCAGCGCGGCGATGCGAGCCGGGCGGTCCACAGGACGCTCACGCCGGCCAAATGGCATTACCGCCTGCCGTTCTATGCGAAGGTTCTCGCGGACGGCGCGATCGAGATCGACGGCACGCCCCAGGCGGTCGTGGATCGCGAGATCGAATACGCGGCCGACGCCGGTCTGGACTACTGGGCGTTCGTCACCTACTCGGCCGACGATCCGCTGAGCATCGCCCTCGATCGTTACCGGGCAAGCAGGCTCCGCGCGAAAATCAACTTCTGCCTGATCACCGAGTGCAGCCGATGGCGCGACCCGGCCTATGTCGACCGGGTGCTGCGGCTCCTGCACGAGCCGGGATACCAGACCGTTCTCGAGGGTCGGCCGTTGCTCTATTTCGCGTTTATCGAGGAGGAGAAGCTGGCGGGTCTCGGCGGAATCGACGGGCTGCGCAGACTGCTCGATGAGTTTCGGACGCGCGTCCAAAGGGCCGGCCTGAAACGTCCCTACGTCGTCATCATGGATTTTCATCCTCCCCAGGGCCGGCAATGGGCCGACGCCCTCGGCTGCGATGCGATCGGCAGCTATGCTGCTGGATGGCATCACGGGCGCGTCCCGTACGCCCAATGGGCATTGAAAACCGAGACCTTCTGGGATGAGTGCCGTACGACCGGCGCGCAGGTCGTGCCGATCGTCATGACCGGCTGGGACCCCCGACCGCGGGTGGAAACGCCCGTCCCCTGGGGCGACGCCTACCAGAGCCACAATGGGCAAGTCGATCACTGCTCGCGGGCGAAACCGGCGGAGTTGGCTGCCCACTTTCAGAACGCCCTGACCTGGCTGGCTGCGCACCGCGCCGACGCTCAGGCCCAGACCGCCATCATCTACGCGTGGAACGAGTTCGACGAGGGCGGCTGGCTCTGCCCGACGCGGTCGGAAGGGGCCGCCCGCCTGGAGGCGATCCGGCCCGTCCTCCGCCCATCGCCCGGTCCCACTTCAAAGCCCGCCCCACCAGCCGCCGCCACCGGGCCTTGAAGCGAACCGCCCCGTAGCGTGCCATGGAGTCGACATTATTCGCCGACTTGCCTTGCATAAGCCAGTTTTGTGTGGTATATGCTCGGTAACGGCTTCGGTGGCCGTCCCACCGGCTCGACCCTTTCGGGTCGCGACGATCGTTTTTCCTTTTTCCATCAGACCGGTTTCCGACGCAGCGCCGTCGCCTTGCGCGAGCATGCCAACCGCCGGCCCCCGGGGCGACCCCGGTTGCGCCAATCGCTCAGCAAGGCCCCTCGCATCCGCCGGAACGATGTAACTCCAAAGAACCGCGGGCTTTAGGTCGCCGCGGTGATTCGCCGTCGGGGCCCGCGCGGGGGTCGACGGTCGTGCATGTCCCCATCGCCACGCGGGCCGATGATCCATGGTGTCACGACTTAGGTCATCGGATCGGACGGGACTTTCGGGAACATACCCCGAGGCCGTCGGTGCGGAGCGGGCATTGAATCCGATGTTCGGATGGTGTGCCGCGACATGGGGGCCCTGCGGCGCACGATCGATGCGATTCGCGCGGATGTTTTCCCGATCGGTGGCTTTGGGTTTCGGACCGCAAGAAGGCGGTCCACCTTGGGGCATCGGATATGCGCTGGAGGTCCCGGACTCCCCTATATGACCGTGCGAGATCCTGGGACGCCCATCGAAACGAAGAACCGCGCGGGTCGCCGCGGCGGCCTGAAGCCCTGGACACGTGACTCGCCGCAAAGCGGCTCTGTGCGGGCATAGGCCCACATCGCGCGTCAAGGGAAGCCCGCGGCTCTTTGATGTCGCACGATCGAGCACGGTCATTCAGGTCGCCCAAGCCAGGGAGCACGCTATGTCAGACACGAACGGTAAACCCTCCAGACGTGGTTCCTCAAGACCCGCGGCTCGCCGGAAACGCAGCCGTGGATCAACAACCTCAGCGGGGAGAACAGCCTCACGATCTCTGTCGCGAAGATCGTCCGGACAGGTCGCGGCTGGCCGGCCGAGCCGACGGGCTCGAACGCGCCGGCCCGCGGTGCGAACGGCCGTCGACCTGGAACTGGACGCCCCGAACCCGTCCCGACCTCCGGAACCCTCCTGGATGGCCGGCCTGCGCCTGCATTGGCTGGGGGTCTCCCCCACGCGACGCCGCGGCGCGCTTCAGGGACTTCGCGCCGCCTCCGGGCGAAGGAACGTGGAGAAATGCCTGGGCGAGATCCAGAAATCGCTCGGCCTGCTCCACGTAAACCAGGTTCACGCAGCCCAGATCATCCTCGCGCTTTTCCAGGGCATGGGCGGTCCCGAACCCGAGGGCGCCGCCAAGCGCATCGCG
Organism: Phycisphaerae bacterium; assembly: GCA_026647385.1. Classification (GTDB taxonomy): domain Bacteria; phylum Planctomycetota; class Phycisphaerae; order UBA1845; family PWPN01; genus JAPKGY01. The sequence continues at coordinate 4,917 of JAPKGY010000234.1, forward strand.
CAGGAGATCCGCAAGGTCCTCGAAACCTTCGGGGCCCCGCCGCCGCGGGCGGCCAAACGATCCGCGCGCAAGAGCCGATAGGCGCCCCGCGAAAACAGGTCCGCACCGCGCCGGCGCCGGCCCCCTCTGTACGTGGCCCGGCGTAAAAAGAGGGCTAGGGTGGTTTGATGCCTTGGCACCAAGCCACCCTAACGGGAAAGGGAAGAGGTCTTTGCTAGGAGGAGGTCGTCACTCTCTTCAATAACTCATACGTCGCCGCCGGCTGAAAGGTGCGGGCGGTTCGCGGTTTTTCTTGCTGAAGAGACTCCCGGCCAACGCGTCCCGGAATCAGGGCGCTTCGGGCGACATCGGGTCGCTACCCGCTGGATGCGTGGAGAACGATGGCGGCCGGCTCGGCGAAGGAGGGCCGCGATCCGCCGGAGGCCCCGGCTGACCGAATTCCGGAGCGACCGCGGGGACCACGACACCCGGCTGAGTGGTGCCGGCTGGTCGGGTTTCGACCGGCAGGGCGCCGGGCGCGGGCAGGGTCGTCAGCCTGGACTCGACGTATTCGTTTAGCAGTGAATCCTGAGGGAATCTCGCCTTCAGGGCCTGCAGGGCAGCAGCCGCCTGCTCGGGATCGTTCAGCGCGTTCTCGAACGCCTTGAGCTGATCGATGCCACCCTGCGAATCGCGCGTCGAGAAAGCGAGGCTGGCGGCCAGCCACCGCGTGGTCGGCCAATCGGGGACCAGCTCAATGCTCCGCTGGAGGCGCGCGGCGAACCATGCCGGCAGGGTTCCTGAACCAAGGACGGCGGCGATGCCCTGACAAACATCCCCGAGCCCCGCACCCACCACGCGATCCATCTGCTCGGGCGTCAACGATTCGCCGAGCGACGCCAGTTGCGCGCGGGCGGCTGGCTCGTCCCCGGCCGCAAGCAGGTAGTACGCAAGGCTGCGCTTGAGAGCGAGCCCCCTTCGACGATC
>JAPKGY010000235.1 GCA_026647385.1 Phycisphaerae bacterium
CGATCGGGCCGGTTTTCGCGCTCGACGCCGAGGAGTACCGCATCCCTTACACTCGGGTATCCGACGAGCAGGTCCCCCGGGAACTCGAGCATCTCCAGGGCGGTTTTGAGGCGTCGCTGGCCGAGGTGAATGCCCTGCGCGAGCAGACTGCCCATCAGCTCGGCCAGGACATCGCCGCGATCTTCGACTTCCATCATGGGGTCCTCAGTCAGCCTCATCTGCGCGAACAGGTGGCCGGCCTCATCCGGGACCGCCGGTATTCGGCGGCGTATGCCGTTCGGGAGGTTTTGCGGCGCTATCAGCGCCGGTTCCTGAATATGCAGGACGGTCTGCTGCGGGACCGCGTCCGGGACATTCGAGACATCGAGAGGCGTCTGCTCCGCATTCTCTGCGGAGGCGGCGGGCAAAGTCTCGCGGACCTGCCTGAAGGGTGCATCCTGGTCGCCCACGACCTGTCGCCTTCCCAGACGGCCAACCTGGCCCTGACCAGGGTGATCGGCGTCGCCATGGACGGCGGCGGTCTGACCTCGCACACCGCGATCGTGGTGCGTTCGATGGGCATCCCCGCGGTCATGGGCCTGAAGGACGTTTCGACGGCGGTCAACCAGGGTGACACGCTGATTCTGGACGGCACGAAGGGCCTCGTCGTCGTCCGCCCGGACGAGGATATGCTCGGCGAATACCGCGCCGAGGAGCAGCGGATGCGGGCGGCCGCCTCGGTCCTCGTCGAGCTGCGCGACAAGCCCGCCGACACGCTGGATGGCGTACACATCTCGTTGCGGGCCAACATCGAGTTTCCGCACGAAGCCCAGATGTGCCTCGATAAAGGCGCCGCCGGCATCGGACTCTACCGAACGGAGTTTCTGTATCTCCGCTCCGAGGTGGAGCCTACCGAGCAGGAGCACTACGAGGCCTATGTCTCCGTCGTGCGCAGGCTGGGCAGGAAACCGGTGACGATCCGGACCCTGGACCTCGGGGCGGACAAGTACACCCGCAGTCAGGCCAGCGAGCCCGAGCGTAACCCGTTCCTCGGCCTGCGCTCGATCCGGTACTGCCTGCAGAACCTCGATCTGTTCAAGGTCCAGTTGCGGGCGATCCTCCGGGCGTCGGCCGAGGGAGACGTGCGAATCATGTTCCCGCTGATCTCCAGCCTGATGGAATTGCGGCAGGCGAAGATGGCCTTGGGGGATGCCATGGAGGACCTCGAGGAGCAGGCGGTCCCTTTCCGTCGGGATATCCCCGTCGGGATCATGGTCGAGACCCCGGCCGCCGCGATCCAGCTTCGGGAATTGATCCGGGAGGTGGATTTCATCAGCGTCGGGACGAACGACCTGATCCAGTACATGCTGGCGGTGGATCGGGGCAACGAGCGCGTCGCGTCGTTGTACACGGCTTCCCACCCGGCGGTCCTGCACATGTTGCGGGAAATCATTCGAAAGGCGGCCCAGGCCGAGGTTCCGTGCAGCCTGTGTGGAGAGATCGCCGGCGAGCCGTTGTACACGCTGTTTCTGCTGGGTATCGGAATGCGCCGGCTGTCCATGGCGCCCGCCGATATCCCGGAAATCAAGAAGGTCATCCGGTCGGTGACCATCGCCCAGGCGGAGCGGATTGCCCGGCGGGCGCTGACGTTCGATACGGACCGGCAGGTGACGAACTACCTGCGAGACGAAACTCGCAAGATCGTTCCGGACGCGCTGTGAGCCGGGCGATCGATACATCACGAATGTTTTGCCGCCCGGGCACGAGTCCGGGGGCTGGACAGTAATCGGGCCCCGTTCGCCGGATGCGTTCGGGGCGGCAAGGAAATCAGTAGAACCAGATAAGAGGAATCCAGGAGCGAGTTGAGGTACAGGGTAGCCATCCGCTTTGCGATCGACGGCGACCTGCGGTTTATCTCGCATCACGACACAATGCGTCTGTTCGAGCGGGCGCTGGCGCGCACGCGACTGCCGGTCAAGTATTCCAGGGGTTTCAACCCCCGGCCGAGACTGTCGCTGCCGCTGCCCCGTGCGGTGGGCGTGGCGAGCACGTGTGACGTGCTGGTGTTGGAACTGTGCGAGGCGACCGAACCGGGCGATGTTCTGGCCCCATTGGCCGGCCAGATGCCTCCGGGGGTCCGGCTTCTCGACGCAAGGCGGGTGGAGGCTGGCGCAGCCGTTCAGCCTGAGACGGTAACCTACGCGTTACCGTTGACCGGCGAACAGGTGTCGAGCGCCCAGGCGGCGGTGGAGCGATTGCTGGCCGCCGAACAATGGCGGGTCGATCGCGGCAGCGCCGATGGCCGGAGCGGAAAGACCGTGGATCTTCGCGGTTACCTGGTGTCAGCCGGGGTGCAAGCGAAGACTCTGCGGTGGACCGTTCGGGTGACGTCGGCCGGAACGGTTCGACCCGCGGAAATGCTCGACGCCTGCGGACTCGATGCGAAGGCCTGTCAACACCGCGTGACGCGGGTTGACGTGTGCTGGTCCGACGCCGGTTCCGCCGATCGTGAACGAATGGGCCCGGCCTCGCAAGCAGATGCCCGGTGAACGCGTCACACTCCTCCCGCATTCCAGAGCAGGAATCCATGAACGAATTCAATCAGAGAAAAGACAGTGCAGACATGAATGACCGCAAGCCCGAAGAGTCCCGGTCGTCCCGGCGCCAAGGTTCCAGGCGAAGAGGGCGCCCCCGGGAGCAGGAAGCCGTCCCCAATCCAGCGCCTGCGGCGACGGGGCAAAAGCCTGCGGAGTTGGTGAGTGCCGTCGCGGCGAAACCGAATCCGCCGGCCGCCTTGCCCGACGATGAGGACGACTTCGGGGTGAATATCTTCCCGGTTGAGCCTTCGGAACCCGCGGCACCGGTTGAGGCGGAACCCGCACCGGTTTCGGCCGCTCCAGCCGGGAAAGCCCAGCAGACCTCGTCGGACCAGAATGGACGTTCCCGACGGCGTCGGGGCTCTCGGGGCCGAGGCAGAGCCCGGCACGAGCAGGAGACGGGCGCCGGGCCGCTCGAGCACGCGGCCGGGCAGTCCCCGGCGCGTTCCACCGCGGCGGTTTCGCCGGGAAGGTCTGAGGCGGAGCCGCCCAGGCCCGATTCCGAAGGGCCGGCGGGGCCCGCGAGCCAGCCCGGCGAGTCAAACGGCATCGCGGCCGGGAAAGGTGAAACGCGGCAAGAGACTTCTCGTCGGCGACGCCGGCGGTCGCGAGGCCGGGGTGGGCGCGGCGACGAGTCGAGCGCCAAACCGGAGCTGGTCGAGGGCGACCATGCGCCGCCGGTCCCCTTCGAGGAGGAAGAGGAATTCGAGGACGAGGAGGCGCCACGGATCGCCGCGGGCGATCGGGTCATGCTGATCAACGTGTCGGAGGGCGAGGAATGCCGCATCGCGATTCTGCACAAGGGGCGGCTTGAAGAACTGTTCTTCGAGCGCGCCAGTGGAAAGTCGCACGTGGGGAATATCTACAAGGGGCGGGTGACGAACGTCGAGCCGAGCATTCAGGCCGCATTTGTGGATTTCGGCTTTCCGAGAAACGGCTTTCTGCACATCAGCGACCTTCAGCCTCAGTACTTCCCGAGCGGCATGCGCCAGACGGAGGAGGTCGGACGCAAGACGCCGCGTCGCGATCGGCCGCCGATTCAGAAGTGCCTGCGCCGCGGTCAGGAAATCATCGTGCAGATCATCAAGGAGGGGATCGGCACCAAGGGGCCGACGCTCACCTCGTACATCTCCATTCCCGGCCGTTACCTCGTCATGATGCCCGGCATGAATCGACTGGGTGTCTCGCGTCGGATCGAGGACGAGGAACTTCGCCGGAAGATGCGCAGGGCGCTGGAGGAACTCGATCTGCCGAAGGACATGGGCTTCATCCTGCGCACCGCGGGATCGGATCGCACGAAACGCGAGTTGCAGCGAGACCTGAATTACCTTCAACGGCTTTGGAAGCTGGTTGCGCGGCGGATCAAGAACGATCGAGCGCCGTGCGAGCTGTACCAGGAATCCGACCTGGTCATCCGGACGATCCGGGACATTTATTCGTCGGATTTCAACCGGATCGTGGTGGATTCCGAGGAGATGGCCCGGAAGGTCCGCGATTTCCTGTCGATCGCGATGCCGCGGGCCTCGGTGCCGGTCGAGGTGTACGCCGGCCCGCTGCCGCTGTTCCACAAGTACGGAATCGAAAGCGAGATCGAGAACCTGTACCGCCGCGAGGTGCCGCTGCCGTCGGGCGGTTCGCTGGTGATTGACTCGACCGAAGCGATGGTGGCGATCGACGTGAACAGCGGTCGGTACCGCGAGCACAGCGACGCGGAAGAGACCGCCTTCCGGACCAACATGGAGGCGGCCGAGGAGATCGCTCGTCAGTTGCGCCTGCGCGATCTGGGGGGGCTGATCCTCTGCGATTTCATCGACATGAGGCAGGACAAGCACATCCGGGCGGTCGAACGGGCGGTCCGCGAGGCGCTCCGCAAGCACAAGGAACGGGCCAAGTGTCTGCGCATGAGCCAGTTCGGCATCATGGAGATCACCCGGCAACGCATGCGGCCCTCCATCAAGCGCAGCATCTATCAGGATTGCCCCTGCTGCCACGGGACCGGGATGGTCAAGAACGCGGAGTCCATGACGCTCGACGTGATTCGCCTTCTGAAGATCGCGGTTCACCACGACCAGACGCAGAAGGTCTCGTTGCGCGTGCCCCCCAGCGTCGCCTTTCACCTGCAGAACCACAAGCGCGATCACCTGCATCTGCTCGAAAAAGACACCGGCGTGCAGATTATCATTCACGGCGACCGGCACATGAATATGGACCAGTACGTGATCGAGTGCTTCGATCGGCGGGGAGGCGTGATCAAACTGATCGAGAGTTCCGTGGGCGGCAGGACGGAGCCGTCGGCCCACGCTCGACGTCAGCAGGAGGCTCCGCCGAAGGGCGCGCCGGAAGGATTTGAGGCGATCGAGGACGTTTTTGATTGACTCCTCGGGTCACCGGAAAATCACGCCGCCGGTGTTCGTCAGGAAGCTGGTGATGAAGTCGGCGAACTGCGCCGAGATGACGCCGGAGTTGAGGCTTCCGCTGACGTAGCTGAAGAGGCCGTTCTTGACCGCCTGCCGGGCCATCTGACCGCATCCGGACGCGGTCAGTCCGCACAGAAGGGTCGCGGCAACCACGATCAGTCTGAGTCCGCCGGTTGCGCTCATGGGAACGTGCTCCTCGATGCCCGGTGAATCGCCCGCTTGACCGAACGGCGCTGTTTTCGCGGCTCGCGGCTTCGTGTGCGTTGCGCCCGCTCACAACCGCAGCGCCGTGCCAACGGCTATTATACCCACCATGCCCGGAAGAAAACAGCCGTCCGGCCAGGCGAAGCCGGTTGCGATGTGGCCCGTGGCACGGGCTTGCCGGCCCGTGAACCTCAGTCTTGTGGTAAACGCCGGCAGCCTGGCCAACATGGGCAAGATGCCCATGTCGCTTCGCGACCACATCGCAACCGGGTCGGCCAGGCGCACTTGCGCCGGGGAAAATCCGCATGCGGGCGGTTTGATCCGGTGGGGTCGACCCGCCGACTCCCCTGCGGAGAGATGCCTGCACCACGAGGGCCGGGCGAATCTGGCTGACTGAAAACACCACCAGCCCACTCGGGGCCGGGATTGTTGCCGACCCACGCACGCCCCGGCCGGTCATGGCCCCCCGTCCCCGAACACCGGCAACCCGACGATATAGGTGCCAAATCTCTTCAGAAAGCCCTTGTCGAGCGGACCGAAGTGTTTCTCGAACAGAGCAAGTTCCTCCTCCGGCCGGACGCGTTCGCCCGGTTGGCGCTGCCCTACCTCCCGCAGGTAGGCGGGAGAATTGAAGGTTCTGGCAGGTTGCCTCCTGAGAACTCACTGCGATGATCCAGACAGGA
>JAPKGY010000236.1 GCA_026647385.1 Phycisphaerae bacterium
GGCCAGGAAGGCGGCCGAGCTCCAGCGCTCCCACAGCCGGGCCCAGGCATCCAGCCTGCCGGCGTCCTCCGGCAGCGCGGCGCGGGCCGCGCGGCTGAAAGAGCGCAGCATCCCGGCCACGTCGCGCAGCGCGGGCTGCTTGGCTCGCCGCTCCAGGGCTGGTCGCGTCTCGTCACCCTCGAAATCGATCAGCACGTCGTTTCCCACACGCAGGACAGCTCCCAGGGTCGGGGTGTGTACGGGAGGTTTTTCAGCCGGGGGGGAGCCAAGGGGCTGCCCATCCTTCGCGTCCGCAAGTTCGGGCGAGGAGCGTTTATCATGACCCGAAGAAGCCCAAGCGGAGAGTATGAGTTCAGACTCCGTTACCCCTCCGCCCAGGAGGTATTCCTGGTCGGGGATTTCGAGCCTTCCCGGGAGGCGCAGGTCCCCATGGCCCGGTCCCCGGAAGGCGAGTGGACGTGCCGCCTCAACTTGCGCGACGGCATCTACCACTTCAAGTATTGGGTCGACGGCAAATGGTGCCTCGACGAGGATCAGCGGGCAAACCCGGCAGCCTCGTTCCTGAGCAGCGCCCTTGTAGTCCACAACCAGGCAAACTCCTCCGCTTGCTACGTGGGGTGACGCTGTTCTTTCGGCATCGAGCCTTCAGGTGACCCGTGACTCCGGTCCCCGCGCTGGGCAACCGACGCGGGGATCACTTTTTTTGCCTACAAGGTGACCCCGTCCTTGAGGATGGCGATCTCGCGAGCGTCGTTTTCCTCGTTTCTCACTCGCTGCCGACCGGAGGCGGTCCGCAGCACGCACTCGATGAGCCGATCCGCCGCCGCTTCCATCGACCCGCCTGCCAGGAGCGTCCCAGCGTCGAAATCGATCCAGTGCGGCTTGCGCTCCGCCAACTCGCTCCGGGTCGAGATCTTCATCGTGGGCACCGGGCCGCCCAGCGGAGTGCCCCTGCCGGTCGTGAACAGAATCAGTTGGGCGCCAGCCGCCGCCAGCGCCGTCACCGAGACGGCGTCGTTGCCGGGTCCGCTCACGAGGTTCAGGCCTCTTCGGCGCACGCGCTGCCCATAACCCAGCACATCGGCCACCGGCGATCGGCCGCCCTTTTGCACGCATCCGAGCGATTTTTCCTCGAGCGTGGTGATCCCCCCCTCCCGATTGCCGGGCGAAGGGTTTTCGTGGATCGCCTGCCCATGGCCCAGATAGTACCTCTTGAAGTCGTCGATCATGCCCCGGCACCGATCGAAGAGGTCCCGGTCGGGACAACGTGCGAGCAGCACCTCGTCCGCCCCGAACATCTCGGGGACTTCGGTCAGCAGGGTCGTTGCCCCCCAGGCGATCAAGCGATCCGAAACCCGGCCGAGCAGCGGATTGGCGGTGATTCCGGAAAAACCGTCCGAGCCTCCGCATTTCAGGCCGACGACCAGCCTGGACACGGGCACGGGGCGGCGGGTCGCCTCCCCAGCATGGGCAACCATCCGCTCCATCAGCTCCAGCCCAGTCGCCAGTTCGTCCTCGACCTCCTGGCTCGCCAGGAAGCCCACGCGCTCGGCATCCACCTCGTCGAGAATCCCGCGAAACTCCGCCAGGTTGTTGTTCTCGCAGCCCAGCCCGACGACCAGTACCCCGCCCGCATTCGGATGATGGACCAGATCCGCCAAGATCCGTTGCGTACGGGCCAGATCGTCGCCCAACTGCGAACAGCCGTAGGGATGCTCGAACGCGTGAATCCCGTCGAGGCCCGCATCGGAAAAGCGGCGGCGGCCCTCCGTTGCCAGGCGACTGCACACCTTGTTCACGCAGCCGACGGTCGGGATGATCCAGATTTCGTTGCGAGTCCCAACCGCCCCGTCCGGTCGCTCGTAACCGTCGAAGCTCGGCGGCGGGACGCAAGGGGTCCGCGCATCCTCCGGCACACGAAAGCCCGCGGACGCGCTCGCATCCAAAGCACCCCGGCGATGCGGGTCGTCATCCAGGCCGCGCAGCCGCGTCCGCAGATTGTGCGTGTGTACGTGCTGTCCGGGGGCGATGTCCGCGGTGGCCCGGCCGATCGGGAAGCCATACTTCACCACCAGCCCCCCGCGTGCGATCGGCTCGATGGCGACCTTGTGTCCCGCGCGAATGTGCTCCCGCAGAACGAACTCGGCTCCAGTCGTTTCGGTGCGCAGGCCGGCCGCCAGTTCGCTTATCGCGACAGCCACGTTGTCGGAAGGATGAATCCGAATCAATGCCTGCGCTGAAGCCATGTGCACACTCTACCGCCGTTTTCGGTACGCCGGTTCCGCCAGGCCCTTGTGGTGCAGGCATCTCACTCCCACCTGCGGAGAGATGGCCGCACCACAACGAAACTCTCTCACCCGGAACGCCACTCCATCTCGTCGGCCGGGGTAGCCGAAACGTCGTCAGGTCACTCATCCATGCAGTCAAACAGGCCGCATCAGTGCGAAAGTCGACTTTAGAACCTTACGGTGAAGGATCGATGCGTTTCCGCGCATGTTTTCCCGAAAGGTTCCATTTGGGTTGCGGACCACGAAAAGGCGGTCCGCCTTGGGGTCCCGCTGGAGCAAGCCCGTGATGTCCTTGCGCCTTTTCGTTCCCTCCTTTTGATCCCTCCTTTTGTTCCCTCCAACCGTCACCTCACCGCTGAAAGATCGGCAGCAACTGATAGGGCGGGCTGAGGGCCAGGACCGCCATGGCCGTCGAGTACGTGTTGCCGTACATCTCGTCGGGTTTGGGCTCCGGGAGCCACGATCCGTCGGGTCGCTGGTTCGCGACCAGGGTGCGGGACATGACCGGATAGAACTCTTTCCAATACACGCCGCCGAGTTGGAAGGCGGCGTGGCTGCAGTAGAACGCGCCGTAGAAGAAGCGATCGGTTCTACCCACTTTTTCACGGTACTGATTGAACGGATGCCGCAGGATCCACCTGCCCGCCTGCTGGGCCATCTCGGACTGGTGTTGACCCGCCAACGACAGCGAAAGGATGCCCGCGCCCGCCATGGCCCGGGTCCAGACCCGCTCCTCGCCGCGCAGGGCGTACCAGAAGAAGTGTTCCTGGGGATGGAAGCACCGTTTGACGTACCCCAGGGCCTCGTCGATCGGCTCCGCGGGGACATCCAGGCCGGCGTTTTTGCACGAGCGGAGAAACATCAGGTACCAGCTCGTCACCGAAAGGTCCGAGTCGCTGCTCTGCCAGCCTCGGGCGTAGCGCCATCCGCCCTTGTCGTCGGGATACCGTTTGGGTTGCGGCCGTTTGGTCAGCGCATACTTTAAGGCCGCGTCGAGCGCCTCGCGGATGCGCTGATTCGTCCTGCCCGTGGTCATGCCGTAGACCTCGCTGAGCATGAGGCCACTGATGGCGTGATTGTAGGTGGCACACTCCGCGGGCCAGATGCCCTTGGCTTTGTCGGGATGGGCCTGAGCGAGCAGACCGTCGGCTTTCTGACAGGACAGGACGAAGTCGATCGCCCGGGTGATGTTCTGCCCGTAACGCCCCTGATCCGGCAGATGCCCGCGGGACAGGTAAGCCAGCACGACGATTGCGGTGACGCCCGGCTGGGCGAGGTTATCCACTTCGCTGGGAGCGTGGAACGCCCCGTCAGGCCGCTGCCGGCTCGCCAGCCAGCCGAGGGCCCGGTCCATGCTGTCCTCGACCACCTTCCATTGGGCGGATGACAAGACCGAGCGGAACTCGGATGGGCTACTGCCTCGGGGCGAAGCCGAGGTCGGCGCGTCGGCGGCCAGGGTTGGCCAGGCCAGCAGGCACTCCATCAGACAGAAGCCGGGGACCAGCCACGGGCGGGCAATCTGTCCCACTCCACGACGGAGGCGTGAGACGGTAATTCGTCGGTCCATGCCCCGGGTCCGTTGCATAACAGGGTATCCTTCTCGCGTGGATGTACGGCTCCCCCGGCTAAGGTAACCTCATTATACAAGACGTGCCAAGCCTCGGATTGTTGTGGTCCAGCCAGTCGATTTCAGGGCTCCGGTGCCCGGCCAACCGGATACGCTTGATCTATACTGTTAGAGGGTGTGTGAGAAGCCCGGGGACTCTCCCCATTTCGCCAGGACAAAGCGTGGGGCGCGGCGCCAGATGGGTGTGGTCCTTCAAAAACCTAGCGCCAAATGGGGACTGTCCCCTTCGCCCAGGGCTTCTGACACACTCTCAAGGGCGCGGGGCCTTTGGTCTGGTGTGCCGCGAAGGGTCAGGGCTCACTTCTTGGAGGTTATATCATGAAGTTGAAAGTGTCACAGGTCGACGTGTGGGCCGTGGAATTGCAGGATCGCCCGGGGAATCTGGCCGCCAAGCTGGACGTGTTGGCCGAGGCCGGGGCCAATCTGGAATTCGTCGTGGCCAGGCGGGAATCGGGCAGACCGGGGACCGGCGTCGCGTTCGTGACCCCGCTCAAGGGGGCGGCCCAGACCCGTGCCGCCCAGCGCGCCGGCTTCAAGAAGACACCCAGTCTGCACTCCGTGCGGATCGAGGCGGCGGATCGGCCGGGGCTGGGGGCCGAACTCACCGAGGCGCTGGCGACAGCCCAAATCAACCTCCGCGGGCTGTCCGCCGCCGCCTTCGGCAAACGATGCGTCGTCTATCTCGCCCTGGATAGCGCCGCCGACGCCAAGAAGGCCATCCGTGTGCTCAAGGCCATGAAATAAACACGCCGCCGTCTTCGGATAGCCGAATGCGCACTTGTTCAGGAGCCGCGGACTGCCCATGACACGCGACTCACCTGCGGAGAGATGGCCGCACCACAACGAAACGCTCCTGCCGGAAACGGCATTAGAACATCGGGGCCTCGTCGAATCGCCACAAACCCGCTTGGCGGGCCAGCGCGTAAGTGTGAGTGATCTCGGTTCGCGTGGGGCGGCAGTTGATCTCGGCGAACCGCGGTTCGTTCGAGTTACAGGCCGGGCAGCCCACGCGGTGGGCGGGGCGGTACTGGTCCATGATATTGACGAACGTGTCGCGCGAAAGGTCGGCCAGCCATTGCAGGATGGCCGCGCTCTCCTCGATCAGGCCCGGCATCACCAGATGGCGAACGAGCAGGCCTCGGCACCCGATCCCGTCCGGTGCGTACCGCAGGTCGCCCACCTGCCGGTGCATCTCCGCGATGGCTTCGCACGCACGGTCGCGATAGTCGCGGGCCCCGAGGTAGCGCTCGCAGGAGGCTGGGGACCACAGCTTGAAGTCGGGCATGTAGATATCGACCAGCCCTTCGAGTTGCCGCAGCGACGCGACCGAGTCGTACGCACTGGTCTTGTACACGATGGGCACGCGCAGGCCGGCGTCGACGGCCAGGGCGACGGCTTCGATGACCTGCGGCACCACGTGCTCGGGCGTGACCCAGTTGAGGTTGTGACAGCCATTCTCCTGAAGGGAGAGCATCAGCGCGGCGATCTCGGCCGCCGTGTGCCGTATGCCGTCCTGGCCCTGGCTGATGTCCGCGTTCTGGCAGAACACGCAGCCCAGGTTGCACCCGCCGAAGAAAATCGTCCCGCTGCCCCGCGTCCCCACCAGGCAGGCCTCCTCTCCGAAATGAGCGAAGGCGGAGCAGACGCGGGCATGTCGGCCGGTGCGGCAGAAGCCCCGCTCGTCGGCCAGCCGATCGACGCCGCAGTCGCGCGGGCACGATCGGCAGCTGCGGAGGGATTCGCGGGCGGCGGCCGCCCGTTGCCCCAGCGTTTCGCGCACGCCTGATTCGAGGTACGCCGGACGAAACGCTTCCGCGACGAAATGACGGTCCGACGGGATCACCGACCCTCACCTCGCGAACGGTATCCCTTCAGCGGGTGTGTGAGAAGCCCGGGGACTGTCCCCATCTCCCTCTGAGACACCTTCATGACCATTGTATCCGGCGGATGAAC
>JAPKGY010000237.1 GCA_026647385.1 Phycisphaerae bacterium
CAGAACGTCAGAGGGTTCCTCGGCTATGAACGCAAGACGATCACCGGCTGGACGTTGATCGATGACCAGCACGGCCTGATCCTCGACTCCGGATGGTATGAGTTCCGGAATCGTTTGACTTGGGACCGACACGGAGACTGGGCGCCGTCCTCGTGGCGCGACAGTCCGAAGCCGGGTGATCCGCTTACCTACACCTACGACGGCTACTTCCATCAACCGCATCGGTTCTTGAACTGTCCGCCCTGGCAAGGCCAGCATGGCTACCCGTGGTGCATCCCTCGCGAGCTGCACGCCTGGTATCGCAACCAGGGACCGCCGATGCACTGCATCGACCCGGTGTCCGGTGGGGAGCTGAGCTACGGCGACGAGGCAGCCTGCGAGGCCAATGGCGGCGTCTGGGTTCAGGCTCTGCACCCCGATAACCACAACCCCTTCGGCTACGACTGCTACGACTGCGAGTCGGCCCCCCAGCTCGTCGGCTGGCAGGCCGGCTGCGTGTACGTGACGATTTCGGATGGGGTTAACGGCGAGGAAGTGCTGGCCGCCGCCAACCTGGCGATCCCGGTCATGTGGCGGGCCGGTCCGACGACCGGCGCGCCGATCGGCGTCTCTTATCGCGGGAGGCTTGCGGTCTGATGCCAGCGATGCCGCGATTCGTGAAAGCGTGGGGCCGGCTGGTGCTGGCCGGCACGGCGGTGCCCTGGTCGCCGTCCGCCTGGAAGGTGGCCGGCGTCGCCGAGGCAACGGTCGGCGCGGATGCGACGCTTGACCAGTTGACCGTGACGCTCCCCGGCCAGGCCGCCACAGTCTGGTCCATCCAGCCGTTCGTGCCCTATGACGAGGGGCCGCCGGAGGTCTTTGAGGTGCTGCCGGCAGTGACCACCTCGGCACCGCTGCAATGGACGAACAGCGGCGCCGAACCGGTCACGGTGAACGCGTTCATCGTCTATGCCATGAACCCGACTGCTGGCAAGAATGAGGTGCTGCTCTGGCAGCAACTCGCAAGCCCACTGACGATTCCGCCGGGCGACACGGCCACGCTGGCGCAGTTCAGGTTCACGCTGCAGGAGGTGCTGGATGGCTGATCATGCTGTCAGCGTTGCCGTCCATGCGCACTGGGACACGTCGAGCCACGTCACCGCCGGCAAGCCCCTGTATGCGCCCGTGGTACCGACCAAACTCCGCTGGTCGGACGTGCATCCTTCGATCGGAGCGGCGTACAAACTCGCGATGGAGCAGCTCGAGCGACTGTGCTTCGTCGCGTGGGGATCCAGACCGCTCAGCTACTCGCCATTCAAGGACTGGTTCCATCGACTCAACACCCGTTGTCTCTGGCAAGCCGAGCAGTGGGCCCAGCACAGGTGTGACGAGAACGAAGCCTGCCTTCGATGGTACTGGGAGTTCTATGAGACGGGTGCGCTCGGCACAAGCTGGCGCGGCGAGATGCCCGTGCCGCGAATGCCGATCCGGTCGCGATCTGGCGATCCGATGCTCCAGTATCTCGACGATGCCACGCGCACGCACGATCGGGTGTACTTCCCGGCCGGCAGCGTCACCCGGAGTAACGGAGACGCGCGGCCACAGTCCGACTACCACGGCCGCCCGACGTTCGATCCATGTGGGGACGGGGACTTCGGCGGGGATCCCGCACAGATCGGCAGCGACGGTCCGATCCACATTGATGCCGACGCGGCTACCGTCACTTATGTTGTCCCGAGCGGATTGCCAGGCACGGTCACCGGCGCCACGCTGCACTACCGGGTGGGCGTGACCGAGAGCACGTTGGCCATGCAGCAAGCCCCCGCGAAAACCTGGAAGGCTACGATTCCAGGCATGGCTCACGACACACTGGTCCAGTGGTGGCTGGAGATCACCTACCAGCCGCCGAGCGGGCCGCCGACCACACGATGCGAGCCGGCCACCGGCGAACCGTACAGCTTCCGGTTCTTCTCGCACTGGAACCCGTTTCCGAACGGTCTGCCCGAGTTGTGGTCCAAGTGCAAGAAAGGCACCGACAGCTACGGGTTCGCGGGTGACGAGACAATTCAGTTCGAGCAGGTGATGCAGGCCCGCTGGGTTCTGGACCGGTTGGGCGAGCAGTTCTACCACTCGCCACACGTCCGGTCGCAGATGCCCAACTGCTGCCGGGAGCAGCACATTGTGTTCCGGTGGTCGGGCTCGAACCGCTGGCCGCATTACCTGGACGGCGGGAAAGCCGGCGCAACTCCCGGTTCCTGGCCGATTGAACCGTTGCACAATCTCTCGCCGGACTCCCCCGTCGGCAGCCTCTTGGCCCGTCAGTCGTGGCGAGGCGTCGATCCGCTCTGGCCTGAGAACCCCAAGTACGGCGAGGGTGTCTCGTGGGGATCGCCACCTGCCCGGCTGCTGCTCTCGCCCCCGAAATACAGCGGCGACATCGGCTGCAAGATCTACAACGCCCTGGGCGGCCGAGGCCTCCAGGCAGGCGACGTGATCAGCGAAACGCACCTGCTCGAAATCATCGCCGCCGTGGACTACTTCGTCCGCTACGGCCTCTGGGTGAAAACGCCGATCCGCCGGCGGGCCATGACGCCGAACTGGAACATCCACTGGGACAGGCCCTGTGGGTGGGTCATCTACTCGAACAGCGAGACGAACTACGACGGATACGAGTGGAACGGCTACGGTTACGACGGCTGGCCGAACGGACATTACCTGGCGTGCATGTACTGGGACAATGCGGCTCAGGAGTGGAAGGCGTGGGAACCACCGGCTGATTGGGACACCTGCTGGAATACGGCGACACCGTCGCCCCCGGTCGGGCCGCTCGGTGTTTGCACGGTCTTCACCGAGCGATTTGAGTCCTGCTTCGCCTGGGAACCTGAAGGCAGCGGGTCGATCTCCGATCACCGGATCCACTGCACCGATCCGAGCTTCCCTGCCCCCGGGTTCGACCCGGGCTTGGACCTGCACAGGTTCTTCGCCCACGCGGGCGGCTATGCCCATCAAATCAACGAGATGGTGACCATGTGGGACAACGCCCCACCCCATGATCCCTACCCCGCATATAGCAGCGAGGTCAAAGGGGAGAATTCGGGTTGGGCCGCCTACATCTGCGGGCCGCAGCGGAACCCTGGCGGGCCGGATGCGCAGCACGGCAACGGGCTCTTCAAGCAGCGCGAGACGCAGTCGTGCCCCTATCCGGATCTCCGCCACGAGTTCGTATCGAGTGGAAACTGTCTCGGCGAGGCCTACTTCTGCGGGACGCTGTACAACGGCAACGGGACACCACGGACGGACCCGCACAATCTGGCATTTGAGACTGTGACCGCCGCCTACTACCCGGGCGCCACCACCAGTTGGGTGGACTGGGCGGGAGAACCGCAATGCGACGCGGAAGGTGCCGAATGCCCTTACTGGGAAGGCCAACTGCCCGCAGTGCCCGGGTTCCCGGAATGGCGCTATCCGGATAACGACGACGGCAGCCCTGGCGCGTTCTTGTGCGGCAAGACCTGCCGCCAACCAGACCAGTACGGCGAGTATCGCAACGACTTCAGCTGCCGACTCACCTACAACACCGGCTGCCAGGACGACTACGGAAGCTGGGAAAGCTGGGTCTGGGCCGCGATCGACCTGGCCCTATCGAAGGCCGGCGGAGGAACCGTGCCCTACGGTGCCCACGCCGATCACGATCCCGACGACAGCGCCATGCTGCCGACGTTGCATGACTATGACCCGGACCCGATCGAGGAGTATGGGGCTACGGAATGCCCGTGCCAGACCTGGACCGGGCCGGCGACTTGTGAATAAGGAGGAGACTACAAATGCCGACCGTGAATGACCTGTTGAACTGTGCGACCGTTTCCGCAGCCATCGTGAAGCTGCTGGTCGCGCTGTGCTGGATCGCGCCGCTGCTCGCCCTGGGCCATGCGGTCTTCCGATCGTTTCTGATGAAGTCCTTCAAGGCCTGGCTCTGGCATGAGCCCGAGAAGTTCGCACGCCTGGAGACGCTCCACAGCCTGATCTCCCGGGCTCGGTGGGAACTGGAGCACCGACAGGAATACAGCGACGTCGTGGCGAAACAGCAGGTTCTGTTCCAGAATCGGGGCCTGAGCGATGCTGACCTGGAGGGCATCGGCCTGAAGCTGGGGGAATGGAGACGAGAACAGGCCGATTTGCAGCGGCAGGGTTTCGTCAAGCGGTGGACCACGTTTCTGCTCGGCTGCTGGTTTTGCCAGCAACTCTGGTCAGCCCTGATCGCCGTGCCGCTGGCCGCGGACTGCGCGGACGCCCGGGATTTCATCGTGACGGTCGCGGCCTACGGGCTAGCGAGCTGGCTGGTGGTCGAGCGGTTCGAAGGCTCCGCCTGGTCGCGGCCCAACGGGGCGCCCGACATGGAGGGGCCGACGTGTCCAGGGGCAGCGAAGCGGGCGGCCCAGGCGCCGGCTAATGTGAGGGCACACCTATAAGAAGCGAGAAGTCGGTCAGCTCGCCAATCTCTGCATTACCGCCGTGGCGGTTGTCTCCGCGGCGGGTCTTCATGAACTGATCGGGTTATAGTCTTACGACGAAGGATCGATGCGATTTCCGCGCATGTTGCCCCGGAAGGTTGCTTTTCGGTTGCGGACCACAAAAAGGCGGTCCGCCTTGGGTAAGCGCTCCAGGAGGCCATCGTCGATTTGGCCTTCGGGTGGGCGACATACCTTCGCGTCGACATGGCCACAAGGCCTGTCACTCATGGCGATTAAAGCGCGGCTGCTTTTTTGGGGGGTAGGGTGATTAACTCTATCCAGGAGCCTTTGGGCAGAAAGCTTTTTTGTAGTGCTAATTCCTTGACATCGCGGGTCGCGGGGTGTATCTTCCTTATGGTTGGCGTGCCTTTTCATCGACCCTAACGAGTGGCTCCGGCAAGCGCGGCTGGACGTGGAGACGGAATTTCGTCCGTCCCCGGCGAGGGGAAGGCACGGGAACACAACCCGACTGAATATCAATGAGACCGATCGAGAATCGCCTGCCGACGGCAGCGTGAGCAGGGACTCTCTATACCTGGAACCCGGATTGGATATGCCTTGATCGATTGGATGCGCCTCGATCGGCCGCTATTTCGTTTTGCAAGGCTGATCGTTGACAGGAGGATTTGCGATGAAAAAAGCGGCCCGTTCATTGTCGGTAGCGGTCTTGGCCATCGCGGCGGTAGCGGCGGTGGTGGCGACCGGATGGTTTGTGCACGCCCAGGATCCGCCGCCGGTGGCCGACGGTTCGAGTACCGAGCCCATTCAAGGCGAGCCTGATCCGGAGTCGGGCGTATCGCTACCGGCCGGCGCGGTTTGCGACCCGGATTGCTGGCGGCAGGCGAGCGATCAGCTGGCGGCTGCGTGGCAGGAGGCCGAGCAGGCCAGGACGGCCGGGCAGTATGCCGATGCGGCCCAGCGCTATCTGGCGCTGGCCGATCAGTTGCCGGAATCGTGGCAGGCCATGAAAGCCTTGCTGGAAGCGGCTTCGTGCAAAGCGCAGATCGGCGCAAATGCCGATGCCGTGGTGCTTTACGATAGAACGATTGCCCTCGGCAACAAGTATCTCATCATCGACTATGGCCATACCAAGCGGTTTGGGTGGGACCAGCGAGCGTTGAAGGGGATGCTGATCAAGCAGGTGGCTCCGCTGGTCCACGAGGCCATGCTGCTCAAGGCCAACGCGTTTTACGCGGCCGGCGACCTGGCTGCCGCCCAGCAGGCTGTTGACGCTATTCGGGCGACGTTCTGGGATTTCACCCTGGACCATCATCGACTCGTCTTTCCTCTACAGGCCGCGCTGACCGGGGAGAGTGCCGAGACCATCGCGACCCGGGAAGATGAGCCTCGTCGATGCCGTCGCGGAAGGGG
>JAPKGY010000238.1 GCA_026647385.1 Phycisphaerae bacterium
GGCGCTCTCCCTTTTTCCGCGCAGATTCAAAAGGAGTTCAAAACCAGAACGAAGCTGGTGTTGCGTCCGGCAGATCTGGCGGGGGTGGAGCCGGATTTTCTACGGGTGCTTCGGCTCGTTCCGCCGGTTGCGGCTGACGGCCATTATGCTGACGGTCATGAATATCGTTCCTTACGCCAGTTTGCTGCTGGCGGCCGGCGCGGTGCTGCTGAACGGGTGGTCGGCGGTGGGTGCCGGGTGGCAGGCGGTGGGAGGCTGTTCGCTGCTGGCGGCCGTCGCCCAGCAGTCGGTTATCGTGCGGTTCTATCGCCTGTCGAGAATCAGCGGCTGGCTCGGTCCGGCGTTCGTCGTCGGGGCCGTGATCTGCGTCGGAATCCTGATCAGCGCCATGTTCAAGCTCGGCGGCCGATCGACCACCAACTGGCGAGGTACGATTTACCGGGCCAGCACCGTCGTCAAGTCGTGATCGGGCGTCCGCCGCAAGCGGACAGAGCAGGAGAGGGGGAGAGCAGGGGAGGAGGAGAGCAGGAGAGCGGGGGAGAATGCGCGTACACTGCGGCAGAGGGGTTCGTTGTGCTGTCCACTCATTCCAGGGTTCCGTCTTCTCTTTCCAAACACGCCCCGCGAGCTCGTCTGTGGCGCGGTTTCACCGTGGCGGATACTCAGACGTGGCACCTGGCATCTCGCGTGGTCCCCGGCGAAGCGGCGGGCACCTGGTTGGTGCGGTCTCCGGCTGGGTGTCGCACGCGGCACCGCTAAACATGGGATTCGACGGGGTGCTTCCATTTCCGATCCCCGCGCTGGCCGACGTTTCAGCCGCGGGTTAGAATACCTGCGCGTCGAGTGCGGACCGGGCGAGGGTCTGGACTTGCGCCGAGGCGTCTTCGGACGCGAGGTCTGGTCCGCGGGAATTCCGCGTCACAGGTGGTTTGCAAGGCATGGCTCGCAAGATTCGGCGGGAAAACCTGCGTTCGCTGTGGCTGCACCGGCTGGTGGACGTCGGCCTGAACTGGCTGGCGATCGTGCTGGCCTATCTGATCAAGGAAGGCTTCGGTATCGGTATCCGCACGGAGCCGGTGACGCTACAGGTTGCAGTCCATACGTTTGCGGTGACCGGCCTGATCTGGCTGGGGGTCGCCAGCGCGCTGGAGCTTTACGCCTATAAGCGGCGGCTGTTCAGCGAGATCGTCACCCTGTTGGCGGGCCTGGCGCTGACGATCGCCTTCTTCAATACGTATGTCTACTTCGCCCGGCCTTTCGACAGTTTTATCTATCCGCGTTACGGGATGATTCTGTATGGAATCGTGGGCGGCGTATTGCTGATCGTTTCGCGGGCGATCAAGCACGCGGCCCGAAGGGCGCTGCATCGTCGCGGGGTCGGGGTGCGGCGAGTGGCGGTGGTGGGGACGGGGTCGGTGGCGTACCGGCTTGCCCGGGCGTTCCGCGAGGATGAAGCGCTGGGCTACCAGTTCGTGGGGTACATCGCGGACGATCCCGAGCCGGGCTTCGGCCGGGATTGCCTCGGAGGGCTCGGAGCGATCGAGGAGATTATCCGTCGCCGGCGGATCGAAGAACTCATCGTCGCTCTACCGGGCTCCATGCACCAGGAGATCCTCAACATTGCGGACCGCTGCCAGGCGTTGGATATCCGGCTGCGGGTGGTGCCGGACCTCTTCGAGGTCGTCATGATCCGGGCGACCCTCTCGGAGATCGACGACATTCCGCTGATCGGCCTGCGCGATCCGGTGATCACCGGTTATCAGAGCCTGGTCAAGCGCGTGTTCGATCTGTGTGTGGCGGCGTTTTGCCTGGTGCTGTCGCTGCCGCTGCTCGTTCTGATCGCCGTCGCGATTCGACTTGATTCGCGCGGACCGATCTTCTTCCGGCAGGTGCGGGTGGGGGAGAACGGCCGACCTTTCAATATGTTCAAGTTCCGGTCGATGGTGCCGGATGCCGAGAAACGCCTGCCGGAGCTGTTACGGATCGAGGAGCTTCCCGAGCCGGTCTTCAAGATTCAGGACGACCCGCGTGTCACGCGTGTGGGACGGGTGCTGCGGCGGACGAGCCTGGACGAATTGCCTCAACTGTTCAATGTGCTCAAGGGCGACATGAGCATGGTGGGACCTCGCCCGGAGGAACTGCAGGTCGTCAAGCATTACAAGCTGTGGCACCGCAAGCGACTGAGCATCAAGCCGGGGATTACCGGACCCATGCAGGTCGCGGGGCGGGGCGAATTGCCGCTGGACGAGCGCATCCGCCTGGAACTCGCGTACATCAGCCGATACTCGATCCTCGAAGACGTGAAATACCTTCTCAAGACCCTGCCGGCGGTTTGCCGGGCGCGGGGAGCGTACTGAAAAAACGCCGGAACGCCGAAAAGTCAAAACGTCAAGAGTTCAAAAGGTCAGGAAGTCAGAAGCGTTGAACGGCGAGAGCCCGAGAAAGCCTGTCGCGGCGGTTCAGTCTTCGAGGGCCACTTTGGTTCGACGGGTCTGCTTGACGGCCGACCGCTGCGATTTGTCTTCCAGACGCTTGCGCTGGGCGGATAAAGGGACGGAGGTCGCCTTCCGGGGCTTGGGCTGCTGAAAGGCGGCTGAAACCAGCTCGATAAAGCGGCTGACGGCGGCGCGGCGATTCGCCAACTGGGTCCGTTCCTTGCTCGAATGGATTTTGAGGACGCCGTCCTGGCCTATCCGACTGCTCAGGTTTTGGCAGAGGAGGCTTTTCTGATTTGTGGACAGTGAGGTGCTGCCGACCACGTTAAAGTGGAGCGTTACCCGGGTGTTGACCTTATTGACGTTCTGCCCGCCGGGGCCGGGGCTCCGATCGAAGGAGAACTGCAGCTCGTGCTCGCTGACCGTGACTCCAGGGCAGATATCGATCATATCCGGTACTCCTGGGCCCATCCCGGGCCTGATGGTGCGGGCCTTGCCGGCCGCCCCCCGGTCGGTTTCGGTGCCGGGTCAGCCCCCATTATAACCGATGGCCGTCGAGGCCGCCAGCGCGAGCGGTGTAACTCCTTGTAGAGGGTTGCAATTGCCCCGGCGCAGCCGGGGTCGGGATTGAGGGTTTGTTGACGCCTTGGGCGGCTTTTTCCCGACAGATTTCCGAGCGTGTCAGGAAGCTGACCGACCGCCCGTGTGTCGAACTCCGCGGCCGGCGCCGTAAGTTCTGGTCACGGCGAGTTTAGTGAAAAGCCGGCGGCCGCCCGCCGGGATGGAGCCCCGGTTGGCGGGCATTTTAGCGGGGGGTAGGGGGCCGGGCCGGTTGGGCTCGCAGTGAAAGGGCCGCCCAGCTACAATAGGGCGGTCAGCGGCGCGCTGACCCGGCGTTTCGCTGATCCGGCGGTTCTATTCGGCGAGCAGACGATTCACTTGGGGAACGGGCCCTGAGCAGACCAGCCATCCTATCGCTGTACGAGCCGATCGCCCAGGATCTGGAGCGAGTGTGTCGGACGTTCGACGACGAGCTCTTTTCCGATCTGCCGATGGTGAACGATCTCTGCTCGCACATTCGGCAATATCGCGGCAAGATGCTTCGACCGGCGTTGCTGCTGCTGTGCGCTCGAGCCAGCGGCCGGGTGACCGAGGAGCACCGCACCCTGGCGGCCGTGGTTGAGCTCGTACACATGGCCACGCTGGTCCACGACGACGTGCTCGATGAGGCTGAGGTTCGTCGGCGGCATCCGACGGTCGCTCATCAGGCGGGCAATGAGGCCGCCGTGCTGCTCGGCGACTACCTGATCAGCCATGCCTTCCATCTCTGCAGCTCCCTGGACTCGCAGTATGCCTCGCGTCTGATCGGTCAGACGACGAACACGATCTGCGAAGGCGAGCTTCAGCAGGTTCATCATCGCGGCAATTACGGACTCACCCAGGAGCAGTACATCGAGATCATTACCCGCAAGACGGCTTCCCTCACGGGGGTCTGCTGTCGATTGGGAGCGCACTTTGCGGGTGCCGGGTCCGAGGCGGCGGATCTGCTGGAGCGTTACGGCCTCAACGTCGGAATCGCGTTTCAGATTACCGACGATGTCCTCGACATTGCCGGCAGCGAGGAGCAGGCGGGCAAGACGCTCGGCCGAGACCTCGAGAAACGCAAGCTGACCCTGCCCTTGATTCACTGCTTCGCCGAGGCGTCCCTCAAGACCCGGCAGCGATTGGCCGCACTCCTCGACGCGGAACGCCAGGATCGGGCAGCCATGTGGGAATTGCTGAACGAGTCGGGCAGCATGACCTTCGCCCGCCAGACGGCGCGGCGATACATCGAGTCCGCCGTCTCCCAGTTGGAAGTCCTTCCCGCGTCGGAGGCCCGCGATTCCTTGCAGCGGCTGGCCCTGATGATCCTCGATCGCGAGCAGTAGAAGCAGATCCGCGACAATCCCGCAGCGTTTTATCGGCTCGTGGGCACTATTGCCCGCCGGGTGCATTCACTCGGGGTGGTTTACCCGGAATCAGCCGGAAGGAGCGTGTTTTTCCGTATCTGTGAGTCTTTTTTAATCTGGCACGCCGCTTGCTTAATGGGATCGGCGAGGCCCGCGAGGTGTGGGCCGAAGTGACGGGAACCCATTGAAGTCAGGAGGTCTATCATGGCTCGCAGACTTCAGCAGATTCTGGTGGCCCTGGGTATCGGGGGCATCGCGCTGTTCCAGGTGGGCGGGTGTGACACGTTGGCCAGCTCCTTCCTCGAAGGCGTCCAGGCGGGATACACCAGCGTGACGGGAACCAATCTCTTCGAGGACATCGGCGCGGAACTGGCCGGCGGGTGGGGCGACGTGGACGATCCGCTGGATTGCCCGACCTGCGATTTCGAGTCGCCGTACTCCTACTCCGGATTCGGTCCGAGCTCCTGGTAAGAGGTAATAGCCAGGATCAGGCGGCCGGTCAGCCGGTAAACACCGGGAGCCGGGATGTCAAATCCGGCTCCCGGCTCTTTTTCGATGGTGCGTCAGATCTTCGGCACGTAATCGGGGTCGACGGCGAAGGTCGGTTTGCGTGCTGGCCACCTGCCCCGGGTGAAGTCGGGGCATTCGACGGGGGCGCTGCCGCGGGCGATCGACATTTCCGACAGCGCAATGATCGAGCACATGGCCGCGCTGTCGTAGACGTCGATGGGCGTCTGCGTTTGCCGGCGGACGGCCTGGACGAACTGCTCGAGCTCCAGGTAGTCCGTTCCGCCGTGGCCTCGGGCCTCAAGATCCTTGGGCAGCGACTTCCAGAGTCTGTGGTCGTATTCTGTCTGGTAGGGGCCGAAGCTTTCCCACTCGTGATACTTCGGGCTGACGCCCTCGAGGTAGAGGAGCGAGCCCTGTTCGTTGTAGACGCCCAGCGTGCCCTGGACCATCCAGCGGTTGTCGTACGGCCTGGGGAGCTGCATGTCGTAGTTGACGACGATGGTCTTGCCTCGTTTTGTCTTGACCACGCTGGTGACGATGTCGCCCTGGGCGTACCGGCGCCGGGCGGACGGGTGGTCGGCCCCGAACTTGCGGGCGAAGTATTCGTTGATCGCCCGGGACGCGGTGGCGGTCGAGGTGAGCCGGTCGAAGGCGTCGCCGCAATTGATATCCAGCCAACTGAGCACCGGGCCGACCGAGTGGGTGGGGTACTGGTCGCGGTTGTATTGGATGAGGTACCTGGCGGGCCAGCGGTCCTGGCCCTGGCGGTCGAAGAACCAGTGGTCGATGCAGTCGTGGGAGTGGGCGCAGTGGCACCCTGATCGTGACAGCGTTCCTAATCACCATCCTCGCTTCGCTTTACCCGGCCCGCATGGCCTCCCGCATGGAGCCGGTGGAAGCCCTGCGCGGCGCGCAATAAACATCCAACCGAGACC
>JAPKGY010000239.1 GCA_026647385.1 Phycisphaerae bacterium
GGATCGACCACCTGGTCACGCGCTGCAAACCGCCGTGTGACGATGCCTGGCGCGCCAAAGTCGGCGCCGACGGGATCACCGTCACCGCGGACGGGGTGCCCTTCAGAAGCGTCAAGACCGGTCCGAATATCGCGGTGGCCGCCCTGCACAACAAAACCTTCCCACCCGCCGTTTCGGTCCCGATCCACGCGAGCGGCCGCCGCTTGTACCTGATGGTCAGCGGAATCACCTGGCCGAATCAGAGCCACGTCGTGAATCTGCGCATCAAACTGACCTACCAGGATGGCACCGCACGGACCTGCGACCTCGTTCAGCCGACCGATATTTCCGATTGCTGGTCCACATGGTGCGGCGGATACTTCGATACGCCCGGGGCCGGGTTTGAAAACATCGGCGGGCGATCCGGGCCGGCAGGCACCGCGGACGTGAAGGACCCCAGCCGCCCTGTGGCGGTGGACACCACCGCCATGCTGCTCAGCTTCGATCTGATTCCCGGTGAAGTCCTCATGAAGGCCGACATGGAGGTCGTCGCCAACGACGTCGTCTTCGGAATCATGGGCGCGTCGGTCTTGAAGTAGGATCCGCCGTCGCGTGCAGCACCTGGGCGGAAAGCGGCGGTACGACGTGTGTGATCGGATTCGACAGCCTCACCGATTTCGCGGTGACCGTGGCCCCTTGCAGATCGAGATCCTGACCGGTCAACGTACGCACGTCGCCTTGGCCGGTGAGGGCGACGCCTTCGAATCGGATCGTCGCCTCGATCGGGCGGTCCGTCGTTCGGTTGATCATGAGCAGAAAAACGTCCCGGCCTCGCCGGGTGGCGATAACTCCCAGCGCCGGGATGTCCTTCATGTCCGGCGCCAGCGCGTTGAAGTCCGTGGCGTAAGCATCCGCCGGTGTGTCGTAATCGAAGGTTGGAACCTCGCAATCCGTCCCAATGACCGTGTTGCCGATCCGGTCGTCGAGCAGCCGAAAGGGCTTGGCGTTATCGCGATCGGACCCGTCAGCCGACAACGTGGGGCATCCATAGTTGCCGAACAGGTGATGAAAGTGCGTGCGCGGCGTGGGCCATTCCAATAGCTCGCGAAGCGCGTCCGCGATGAACAGTTGCTGCTCGAATCGACCGGTCACGAGCGGAGCCGAACCCTGGACGGTCGGCCAATACAGCGGGCGAACCTCGTCGAGCCAGACGGTCGAGCCGGGACCGGCCAGGCGGACGGCCGCCTCGATCTCCGTCGTATCTTCGAACGGCTTGCCCTGAACGACCACGTGCTCCCACGCCCCGGCCCGAGTCCCGGCGCGCTCGATCAGGAGGGCGCTGTGGTGCTCGCCCGCGTTCGATTGCCGCAGCGTCAGCCAAACTTGACGCGGGCGTTCGGTCCGGAGCCACAATTCGTACCCCACCAGAGCGGCCGGCTTTCGGTCCGCCACCGAGATCACGTGTCGAGCTTCGACCCACTCGGCGTCGCCGGTCCGCAATTGCAGGCCGACCTTGCCCCGGCGGGCGGCCGCGGGGACCGCCTTGGCCGTGCCCTGGCCCTCCGGCTGGCAGAGGATCGACCAGTCCGTCAGACCCTTCTCAAAACTTCCATTGGTCATCGGCAGGTCGCCCCGCGGCCCCGGGCCCCAGCACTTGACGTTCCACTCCGTGAATTCGACGGGCAGCCGGTACGCCAATTCCCGATCCGCGTAGCCGCCGAGTCGTTCGTTCGGCCGGCCATGACGCAGGGCCAGGATGTTCCGCAGATTGTGCACCGTCCAGAACAGCGTTCCGCCGTCATTGCCGCCGTACGGATAGAAATGCTCCTGAACGGCGTCGATCAGCCTCAAATCCGCCAGGCGATTCACTTCGTTTGTCCAGCCACGTTGATGGACCGGTCCTGGGACTTGAAGGGATCCATGTTGTTGCCCATGGTCGGAAAACCAACCATCGTGATGTACAGTTCGAGGCCCGCCAGTCGCGAATCCTTCCTCCGTCCCTCAGCCAGTCTCTGGCGCAGTGCAGCCGCGTAAACCTCGCACGTCTTGCCGTACACATCCGGCGGCCAGTCCGTCTTGGCCTGGCCCCAGTTCTCGTTCCCCAACTCGAAGTGAGTGATCGGAGTTTTGCCGGCCAGGGCTCGTTCGAGGGTGTGCTTTTCCAGCAGTGCGATCGCCTCCGCCAAGGTACCAAAATGATAATCCGTGTTGCCGCACGGATTGGGGGCCGTGTGACGGTACTTGATGCGCTGCTCGAGCGGCGCATTCTCCGGCGGCGATCCCTCCAGCCCCTCGCTCCCGCCCTGCATGTTCAGCGTGTAATACGGCTCCGCCTCGATCGCGTCGCAGAACTCGATAAACTGCTCGACCGCCATCTGCTTGCTCGACGGCTGCAACCAGTTGTACCGGTCAGCCAGGCAGCCGTTGGGAAACCGTACGCTCCGGATCCCCATGCCTCGAACGCTTTTCACCGTTTCCGCCAGGCCGATCCGCGTCCTGTCCGGCTCGTGCTGGGTCAGGTTGGTGCCCACGAAAAAGGGGCTCACCGCGTGGGTCACGACATCCGCCCGCACGACAATCCTCGCAGCCACCTTGTCCGGCAGGGCTCTTAGAACGCCCGCGGGCGTTTCCGCGTCGGTTGGGGCGGTCGAGGCGACAGCCCATAACAGCGCATGAACGATCATGAACGCCGTCATGAAACAACCTCCATTCCGAAAGCCAGGCAGACCGAAGAGCGAGCGAACTCGCCGGGAGACCCTCCAAGTAACCCAAAGAACCGCCTCGAAGGGTTAGTTGTGGTCTACGCCCCGGTTTCCTGGCCACAACATAGCCATTCACGATAGTGACGGCCATGATTCGGACGGTCTCCTCGGGACAATCCGGATTGCGGAGGCATGCCTGGACACGGCCTGCGCTCCACAAGTATTGACGCATGTGCCGTCCCGTAGGGACGATCGACCTGAGCCCCGCGCTTCGACCCCGGGTGATGGACTCTGGAAGCCCCCTGGTGATGGCCGATCTTTCGCCCAGCCAGTTCGTTCGTCGAATACGAAGATCCGCGCGCGCCATTATATCGCGATCCGGCGAACCCGCGTGATGTGAGGCTGCTCCTGCAACTCCCGCATGGCCGCGTCCGGCACTTCCTTGCCCACCCGGATCAGGAACATGGACCGCTTGTGCGCGTCGCTGTGGGAATACTCGAAGCTCCTGATCGGAATGGTGTGCCGATCGAGCAGCGTGGAGATGCCGGAGATCACGCCCAGTCGATCGAGAGTGCGGATGGCCAGGAACGTCCCCTCCGGCTCCACCTCGAACGGGAAATCGTCGACCAGGACGATCCGCGGGTGCGGCCCGGCGAACACCACGCCGCCGATGGTGAACGTCCGATCCTCCCCCGTGAACACGAACTTCACCGCGCTTTCGTACTGCGTGAAGCCCGGGTCCTCCGCGTTGCGCACCTGCAGGCCGGCGCTGCCGGCGCGCATCTCGGCGTTGACGTAACTGACGTAGTCGAGCTTGTCGAAGAGATACCCCTTGAGAAACGCCAGCCTCAGCAGCGTGCAGTCGTGGCGGGCGATCGAGCCGAGATAGAAGATCTCCAGGTGGCGAGGCTGAAAGTCGATGAACTGGGCGGCGAACAGGCCGAGCTTCTCGGCCAGCACGGTGTACGACGTCATCACGTCGCCGCCCTCGAGCATCCGGATCCGCGGCATGTTGACCGGATAGTCGACCACGCCGCCGCGCAGGGCCCGCGGCAACTGCTCGGCGATGCAGACCGCCACGCGGATCTGCGCCTCCTCCGTTGACGCCCCGATGTGCGGGGTCATCACCACCTGGGGCAGGTCCTTGAACGGGTTGTCCTTCAGAGGCTCCTCGCTCCAGGTGTCGATGCCCGCGCCGGCCACGTGCCCGGACAAAAGCCCCTCCAGCATCGCGTCCTCGTTGATGATCCCGCCCCGGGCCGCGTTCAGAAGGATCACACCCTTTCTCATCCGCGCGATCTCAGCCACGCCGATCATCCCGGTCGTCTCGCGATTCTTGGGCACGTGCACCGAAATCACGTCCGATTGCGCGATCAGTGTCTCGAAATCCGCCTTCTCGACGCGGTTGCGATCGAAGGTCTCGTCCGAAATGTACGGATCGTACGCGAGCACCCGCATGTCGAACCCGCGGCAGAACCGGGCCATGCGGTGCCCGACGTTCCCGAGCCCGATGATGCCAATCGTCTTGCCCATCAGCTCGATGCCGGTGAAACGGTGCCGGTCCCAGCCCAGCCGGCGCATGTTCTCGTGCGCGAGGTTGATCTTGCGCAATACCGCCAGGAGCAGTCCCATCGTCAGCTCGGCCGCCGAGTTGGTGTTCTTGCCCGGCGTGTTCAGGACCAGGATGCCCTTTTCCGTCGCATACTCGACGTCGATGTTGGAGACGCCGACCGCCGCCCGGGCGATCACCTTCAGCGACGTGCCCCGATCGATCATCTCCCGGGCGATCGCCGTCTCCGACCGCGACACGATCGCCTGGTACCCGTCGACGATCGCCATGATCTGCTCGTGGGGCAGTTCCGGCCGATAGTCGATCTCCAGATCCGCCTCGCGCCGCAGCATGTCGAGGCCCATCTCGTGAATCGTTCCGGTTACCAGCACGCGATACATGGCTTCGTCCTCACAGGGCGGCGAAGTTGCTCAGCATCGTCAGGCCGACGGACTGGCTCTTCTCGGGGTGAAACTGCGTGGCGTACAGGTTCCCCCTCCGGATCATCGCGGTAAACTCGATCCCATACGAGCATCGCCCGACGCGGACAGACCGGTCGGTCGGATCGACATAGTACGAGTGGACGAAATAGAAATACGTGGGCGACGACAATCCGCGCATCAGGGGGCAGTCGCGATCCCACGTCACCTCGTTCCAGCCCATGTGGGGCACCTTCAGCTCGCGCAGCTCGGGCCGGCCCGTGAAGTCGAACCGCACGACCCTGCCCCGGACCACGCCCAGGCCCTGGTGCTCGCCGCCTTCGCAACTCACGTCGAACAGCAGTTGAAGACCAAGGCAGATCCCCAGGAACGGTTTGCCCGAATTCGCCGCCGCCACCAGCGGCTCGACCAGGCGCATGTCGCGCAGATGGGCCATCGCGTCGCGAAACGCGCCCACGCCGGGAAGTACCACCTTGTCAGCCTGTTCGATCTGCTCGGGGAGAGTGACGATCCGGGCGCTCGCGCCGACGCGCTCGAAGCCCTTCTGGACGCTCCGCAGGTTGCCCATTCCGTAGTCGACAATCGCAATCACGGCTTGCCACCGCCTCTTGGCGTCACGCCTGTGCCCGCGCGGCGCGACTGGGATGCAGCGCCCGCACGAGCTGACGGATGGCCTGCCGGAGTCGTTGCTCGTTCTCGACCAGGGCGATCCGCACGTACCCCTCGCCGTTCTCGCCGAAGGCGCGCCCGGGTGCCAGGGCAACCTCCGCTTCATCCATCATCCGCATCACAAAGTCGATCGTGGACTGACCCGCCAGATGCTCGTCCTTGACCCGGGCCCACACGAACATGCTGGCTCGCGGCGACTCGACTTCCCACCCCAGACGGCGACAGCCCTCCACCACGACGTCCCGCCGCTCCTCGTAAACCTTCGCCTGTCGGACGACGTCCTCCTGGCAATGCCGCATCGCGATGATCGAGGCGATCTGGATCGGCGAGAAGATCCCATAGTCGTAGTAGCCCTTGATCGTCGCCAGCGAATCCACCATCGTCCGGTTGCCCACGCAGAAGCCGATCCGCCAGCCCGCCATGTTGTACGGCTTGCTCATCGTGATGAACTCGACGCCCACGTCCTTGGCGCCCCGGGCGCTCAAAAA
>JAPKGY010000024.1 GCA_026647385.1 Phycisphaerae bacterium
CTCGAGCAGCAGCTTCTCGACGTCGCGCGTCGGCGTCCCGTAGGTGACGCCGACCGTGACCCGCGTGCGGACCACGCCGTCCGACAGCGTCCAGTTCACGACGTTGTTGTCGAGCAGCTTGCTGTTGGGGACGATCAGGTAGACGTTGTCGATGGTCCGGATCCGCGTGCTGCGCGGGCCGATCCGCTCCACGCGCCCGGTGTTGTCGGCGTAGACCACCATGTCGCCGACCTTGATCGGCCGTTCGATCATCAGGATCAGGCCGCTCACGAAGTTGTTCACCACGGCCTGGCTGCCGAAGGCGATGCCGATCGCGATCGCCCCGCCGGCGACCGTGAAGGCGGTGAGCGGGATGTTCACGCTGTCGAGCGCGACCAGGAAGAAGAGCGCGACCAGCGCGTAGAAGGCGAGGCTGCGGATGGCGTCGACGGCTCCTTCGTCGAGGGCGCTGCGCCGGCGCACCAGCGCGGCGAAGCCGCGCGAGAGCAGCCGCGACACCACGATCCCGAGCCCGAAGAGCAGGATCGCGGTCGTCACCTTGCCGATCGTGATCGGGTTGTCCTCGACGGCCACGAGCTCCTTCGACCAGACCGAGGCGACCGCCTCGTAGGCCATATCCTCAATACCATCCGTTCTGTGCCGTGAGCCCGGTGTCTCCGTGGCAAAATACCCCGGTTAAAGGCCAGGAATAGATTGGTCCAAGGTGGCTATAAACGGTACGATGAATATCAAGTCGCTATTCTCCACCGCGACAAAACCAGAAGGCCCCCTTTTTATTCTTCGGCTTCAAGAATATCCCTTCGTATCACCTCAACCTTGTCTGGGCGATCCGCTTCCAAGGACGGGCCCCTGGGGAATACCATCCCATCCATCACAGGCATTTCCGACTGTCAGCACTCCCGGACGTGCCGAAAACGGGACGCCGCAGCGCCCTGTTTGCGATTCCGTAAGGGTTTTTTCCGGCAGGCTTTGCCTGCGCGACCCGCGAGCGCTACCCTGGATTAATCACGATTCTCGGTGCCAAGCCCGGATGTGACCATCGTTGCAAGGGGTGGACGTGCGATCTTCAGGTGTCGGCTGCGCCGCGCGTAGAAGGAGATCCGTCGATGTTTTCATTCCACGTCAACGAGAACCGGTTCGCGAAAACGACACGCGCCTCGCTATGGCTCCGGGACGTTCGGCACCCGGGCGGTTCGCGCGCAACCTGGCGGTGGATCGCTCCGGCCCTATTGGCTCTGGGGCTCGGCTCGGGTTGTTCGCCGAACAACGGAGAGGAACCATCGGCCGTCAGCTATCGGATCGATACGACCCTCACGGCCCCCGGCGTACCGAGCACCATCGAGAGTGCTGGCGAGGAACGGCCGGTCGGGCTGATGATCGGGCCAGACGGCGTGGCTGAGGGGTTTGTCATCGATGAGGTGCTGGTTCGCGCCGAGACGCAGGCTGAGCTGGACGCCTTTCTGGCCAAGTATAACGGCATCGTCCTGAGAGACGGCACGATCTCATCGCTCCCGGATGATCTGCGTGTCAACAGCGTGCCGCAGTCGGAGTGGTACCTGGTTCGGGTGGAGTTGAGCCGGTCGTCGCTCGACGATCTGTCCGAGAATATGGAGGCGGCGGGGGTCCAGGGGGAGTTGGCGTTCTCGTCCGAGGAGGCGGCCAGGTTGGCGGCCATCGTTGCCCGCGAGGCTGCTCAAGGCGCGTGGGCCAATCTGCTCATGTACCTCACCAGCAGTCTCGAACACCCGGACTATTCGGGCGGGTACCTCGATGCGGAGTCTTTTCCCTGGATGCACGAAGACGCCTACCCGTACACCGATGGAGATCAAGGCCTGTCCGTGGGCGTCACTCGTGCGTGGGACTATCTGGCTTACATGAACATCCCGCCGACCCCGCCGCCGGGCGGGTCCGTGTCCTGGTCGCCGACGCGTGTGGCGGTCATCGACAGCGGTTTCGCGCTGGACCCCACCACCGGCGTGCCGCTGCTGGGCAACGTCGACTACTTCAACTCGTTGAACGCGCCGCTCCAGTGGGATGTGAACGGCGACGACAATCGGGCGGGCGGAGCCAGTGATGTCGGGATCGACGGGGGTGGCACGTCGGTGTGGCATGGCCAGAAAGCCTTCGGCGTCTGCTGCGCCGCGGAGCGGAACCAGTTCGGGACCGCGGGAGTGGCCGGCCCCGTTGCCCAGCCAATTCTGATCCGGAACGGGGGCACGCTGTACAGCACCGCCGACGCCATCTACAAGGCTGCAAACATGGGCGCCCACGTGATCAGTATCAGCATGGGCGGGGCATGCGGTACTTTATGTGCATTGGCCGACATCTTCTGGGATAACCGGATCGGTGATTCGGTGATTGCCGCCACCGACGCCGGCGCAGTCGTGCTGGCCGGCGCGGGCAACCGCGGGATCGACCTCGCCAACGTCACGTTTCTGCCCTGCGAGCTGTACAAGGTGATCTGCGTCGGCTCGATACGTCTTCAGTCTCTCCTCACCGGCGAAACGATCACGGACAACAACTTCGGCGACAATGTCGCCATCTCGGCCCCAACGGACATTCTTTCAACGGTCACACCGGACGCCGTGGCCCTCGACGCCGACAATTACGCCACAGGCCCGCCTATCGAGGATGAACTCGCGCAGTTCGGAGGCACAAGCTGCGCGACGGCATTTGCGTCGGGCGTGGTGGCCCTCATGAAGGCCGCCGATCCCACGCTGAAATGGGACGAGGTGCTGGACATCCTGCAGACGACCGCCAATCCGAGCACGGATTCGCGGGTGCCACGGGGGTACGTGGATGCGTATCGCGCGGTCGCCGCCATCCTGCCGAATCAGCCGCCGACGATTCAGATCACCTCGCCGCCCGACGGGTACGTCGTGGGATGGAGGAATCCGCCCTCGTTCAAGGTGACGTACAACGATCCGGAGGTCGCACCGGCGGACATCTATCGGTGGGCTGGAGAGGTGGTGCTCACCGCGGAACTCGACGGCGAGTTATGCCGGTCCATCTTGCCGCCGTACACCTGCACCACGACGTTGCCGGAGTTGACTCTCGGAACACAGTTCGTCACCGCCACCGCCACCGATCCCTTCGGAGCGTCGTCCATCTACCAGATCAAGCTGACCGTCGTCAACCGCCCACCGCAGCCGGATATCATCCGCCCGACGACGACCGAAACGCTCTACGCACACATCCCCGTGCTGTTCAGCGGCTATGTGCCCGACCCGGACGAGACGATCGAGCAGGCGAACATCAGTTGGAGTTCCAGCCTCGACGGTCCGCTCGGGACCGGGTCGCAATTCACGCAGAAGCTGACGGCCGGCACCCACGCGATCACCCTGACCGCCGTGGATGGCAAGGGGCTCAGCGGCTCCGATCAGGTGACCGTCACCGTCGTGCCCGGAGCGGGCCTGCCCACGCCGCTGATCACCCTGCCGCTGGACGGGACCCTCGTCGGCCCGGGCCAGATGATTACCCTCCAGGGCTCCGCCACCGACCCGGAGGACGGGGAGCTGACCGGCACAAGCCTCACGTGGAGTTCGAGCGTCGATGGACCACTCGGCACGGGTTCGAGCCTCCAGGTCACCCTCAGCGGACCGGCGGTCCCGTGCAATCCGGAATCCATCCCGCACACCCTCAGCCTGACGGCCACGGACAGTGACGGCCATGCCGTGACGGTGACGATCACGATCTGGGTCGGGTTCATCTGCTGAGACCGGGATTTCACGGCCAGACTGCCGGTTTTGGGGTTCCGGCGCGGCGGCCGGGGAGGGTTGTTCCCGGCTCGCGCCAGTCCGCGCTCCACCTTGGCCCAGCCCCCGGGGCGTGCCACGGCCGACAACCCCCCTCGGGAGAGCCGAAACCTCAAAAAAGTGTCGCTCTGCCTCCTTTTTTCTCTTTCCAACCGAAGCCAGATCCGGTAAGGTAGAGGGGTGGTATTTACCCGATCGCCCAAGTGGTGACGGCGTTCGGGTGGTGGCAGGGGTGAAGCAACCCTCCCCGCATCAGTTCACTTCAGTCGGATGGGGACGTCCCGGCTTGTCCGCGCTCGGCCGACGAGCGGGTCTGTCGTGACCGCACGCCCCACCAGGGAAGGAGGAAAAGAATGAGGAACCTGATGGTCATCTTGGGTGTACTTGCGCTGGTCGTTCCTGCGTTGGCGGCGCCGGTCAGTTTCTTTGACAGCTTCGAGTACACCGCCGGGGTCGGCGATCCCGCGTACGCAGCCAAGTGGTCGGTCATCAGCGGGGCCAATCGGTACCCGATCCAGAACCGCGCGTACGACGACGGCGTGATCACCAATCCGTGGGCCCTGGACGGGAACATGGTCGCGCACGCGGCGATGCCCAGCCCGACGGGCGGCTACGGGATCTCCCACGCGCTGGGGGCGATCGAACCCAGCGACGCGAGCCCGCTGGTCATCGATGTGGACTGGCATCACATCGCGACCACCACGCGGCGCCAAACCAGCTTCTACTTGGAGTTGTCGCAGGGCAACGTTCATGCTCCGGGCTACAGCAATACGCCGCTCGCCAACCCGATCCCGGTGATCGCGGTGGCCGCCGGTTTTGGCCTGCCGGATGATAACTACAGGGTTTTCGACGGGCAGCAATGGTCCAGCCACCCCGCGAGGCTCGTCTCCGGCAAGAAGCAATGGAATTGGAATTTCGTCACGCTCACGTTGAGCGACGCCGGTGTTCCAGGCGTCGAGGATGGCGTGTGGCTCAACGTCCACATTGAAAACAACGACTCCAATCCCCTGTACCGGGTCGTCGGCGACAAGGACTTCGTCCTGCCGATGTCGCAGTTCGACGGCGAAACGTTCGACCTGATCTCGTTCCGTTCGCTGGAGGGCGCGACCCAGGAGTCCATCATTGACAGCGTCTCGGTGACCGGCGGCAACCTGATCCCCGAACCGGCGACGGCGGTCCTGATCGGCCTGGGGTGCGTGGCGCTGCGGCGGCGAAGGGGGTGAGGCGCGTTACCCGCCGGGCCGCTCAGGTCCAGGCCCCAGCTGAGTTTCCGGGGGAGCGCATGACGGCGGCGCCATCCAGCGGCAGTACGACGTTCCAGCCGTCGTAGATGAACCGCAAGGTCGTCTGCGCCACCCAACCGGCGCCGCTGTCCGCTCCCCAGCCGTCTCACTCCCGGGCCGGAAAGACGCGTTTCCAATCCGTTTTCATGTCGACGACGGTCCAGCCGTTTTTCCGGGCGTGTTCGAGGCCTTGATCGAGCCGGCCGACCGGCGACTGGCGGTCGTAGGCAAACTCGCGCTCGGCGTCGGTGTGGTGAACAAACAGGCAGAAGCGCTCGCCGTCGCCGCCGGCCGTCCACCGGAGCATGGGCAGGTCGCCGTCGGAGTTGCCGAACGCGGCGATCGGACGCCGGCCGACGATCCGCTGAATTGCCAAAGGCTTCTCTTCCTGGTCGTTGAGCCACTCGATCTCCAAGCCCCGCACGATCACCGGCCGACCCTCCCGAAGCTCCAGCCGGGTCGCCGTCGTGCTGCCGATGACCTGCTCCGGAGGGATGCCGTACACCCTCTCGGTCCAAGGCCTCATGAATTCCAGTCCGCCGCCTGAAACGATGTAGGTCTTGAAACCGTTGGCCCGAAGATAGGCGAGCAGCTCGAGCATCGGCTGATAGACGCACTCGGTGTAAGGCCTCTGGAAACGCGGGTGCTTCGCCGTGGCGAGCCAGTCGCGGGCGATTCGATCGAACTCGTCAGCCGTCATTCCTCCATGCGTGGCGGCGGTCAACTCGATGAGGCCCCGGACGCCGGATGCCAGGACGCCTTCAAGATTGCCGGCTACCGCGGACTTGAACGGCTCCCGGTCCTTCCACTCGGGGTGCTGCGGCGCCAGAACCCTGACGCGATCCATGCCGAAGAAAAACTGCGGATAGGCAGGCTGCTCGCACCAGAGCGTGCCATCGTTGTCGAAGACGGCGATGCGATCGGCCGGCGGCACGAAACGCGCCCCGTCCTTGTCGGTCACCGCAGCCACGAACTTCATGATGCTCTGTCTGGCGGGCGTATCGTTCCACGACGCCAGCGGGTCGCGGTCCGCCCGGACCGGGCATACAACCAAAACGATCAGCAGAAACGGCAGTGCGTCGATCCGCTTGGACATCGTCTCCTAACCTCCGTGAAACAGCCTGTTACGTCAGCGAGCCGGATTATAGCCGAGCAGGGCGATCGTCAAATGCCCCGGTGCCTGCTTCGGCGGTGTCCCGACTCGGAGAGTAACGGGTTCGGTCTCTGTCTTGCGGTCACGGGTTGTCCTGGATCAACGGTTTGTCCATGCAAGAGTAGACCTTCCTGCCCCACATGTACGTACCGGGATCGAGCGATTCCTCCAGCGTGTGGCGCGAGGAATGACCGTCGGCGAACAGGTAATTGCTGCCGGCATTGCCGTGGGTGGCGGGGTTGATATAGGAAATGTGATGGCTGATCGGACCGGCATCCTTGTTGGCGAGGACCGCGTCGATCGCCGCGACGGCTTCGGCATAGGTCAGCTTCCAGATCTGGGTGCCGGTCTGGTACCCCTCGCCGTCGAACACGCCGTTCGCCTGATTACTCTTGACCGCGTTCGTCGGCCGGTGGCTCTTGTATGCGACGCCGCCTCCGACGGAGCTGCCCCAGATGCAATTGGCACTGTTGCTGAACTCGGCGGCCAGAATCGTGTTGTTCGGCGCCGAGACTTCGTCGGCATTGACGAAGCAGAGATTGCCCGTGCTCTTCAAGGTGGGATCGAGAGCAGCCGCTCGGTCGTGAGCCGCGCTGAACTTCTTGCGCGGCATCAGGATCTCGTTGGGGACGTAACTGACGCGCGCCGCCTGGCGATCGTCGATCGTGTCGGAGACGTCCTGAGACACCTGGCCCGGCGGGGGATTGGGAATACGCCACGTGGTGAAATTGCTGGGGGCCCAGCCGCCTGCCGTGTGCGACGGGCACACGTACTGCTTCGCCAGCTTGGGATACTTTCTGGCCGTGACATCGGCCTCGTATTCCGTGTGGTCCATGGCGGCGGTCCAGTGATAATACCCGCCGCTGCTCGTGTCACCGTTGATATAGTTGTAGGTGCTCGGATAGTAGTTCCTGCTGTCGCCCAGGTACATCGCCAGCGACAGGCCGATGTTGTGAAGGTTGCTCAGACAGCTTGCCCCCTTGGCCTGCTCCCGCGCCTTCGACAGCGAGGGCATGAGAATCGATGCCAGCATGGCAATGATGCCGACCACGACCAGCAGCTCGATTAGTGTAAAACCGGTACGGCGATTGTGCACCTTCATGATCGCTCTCCTCTTTTCCAAAACCGCAGCCTTTCGACCGTGTCATAACGGCCCTGGCCGTCCGACCCCCTGCGCAAGAAGACTAACCGCCGTACGTTCCGGCCCGGTCAGGGGTCTGTTAAACCCGCGCTAAGACGCAAAAAGACCGGAAGGCGGACAGCCGCACGTGCAACCTCTCACAGACGGGCGAATCACCGCGAAGCGGGCGGCGTGCTTTCTGTCCGGGATGAGACCTGAGGCAACGGTGGTCACCCTCGACGAGCCGCGGATTTCGCCTCCGCGACCTTGTCGTCAAACCTTTCACCGAACGAAGCCATCGGGACGGAGGGCGTCTCGAACGTAATGTCCAGATTGATCTCGCCTTCGACCCCTGGCCAGTCCCTCACCCGCCTCATTCGGTCCGTCAGACGGTACTTGACCCAGAGGGTAAATGGCGGCTGTACCTGTTCGCGGCCAAGATAGGCCTCCGCCTGAATGTCCCGGTCGTAAACCTGACCGGGAGCGAGCTCGATGATCTCCGCCGGAATGTAGGTGGTATAGAGGGATTTCCCATTCGACGCGAAGGTCCGGCCGTCCTTCTCGGCCATGACCTCGTAGAGTTCCCCGCACGAGGCGGACCCTTCCGGCACGCTCACGAAGCGAACCGTCCGGTCGGACGTGTTCGTGACGTGAAGCACGAGCCAGCCGGGCGCCTCGGGTTTCGCCTCAAGCGTCCCCCTCAACGCATCCGCCCCTTTGTCGCCGCAGCCGGACGGGAGAACGGCGGCGATCCCGAGCAGAACGACGACGGGACTCGCCAACGAGTGCCGTCGCATGGACGCAACGGGGACTCGCGGCCTCAGGCTGTCGAGAACCGCAAGAACCGCTGTCCCAGGGCGTGAGGGAGTGAGCATCGTCGCCCCTTTTGAACACCCCGACCGGCAAGAGGGCAACCACCCCCCGTGGCGTGTTTCCCTCCGCGGGCAATCCTGACGAAATCGCCGGGTCGCGTCAAATCCCATCCCCCAGGAAGCCCCACTGCAGCATCGCTTTCATCGGGTCCGCGTTGCGGAAGCGTTTCCAGTCTACGCGGAGCTTGCGCATCTTGCCCCGCAGCGTGTTGGGGTTGACGTCGAGAAGCCTCGCGGCTCCGTTGGGGCCTTCCACCCGTCCGTGGGTGCAGGCCAGGGCCGCTTCGATGTGCCGTCGCATCGCTTCGTTCAGCGGGGTGAGCGGCGGGGCGGTCATCACCTTGCGAGGCAGGGGGGGGACTCTCTCCTCCGAGGGCGGGGACGCGGGCACGGCCGACGCGTTCACGCCCGGCGCGGCGATCGCGCCCAGCGCCTTGGCGATCTCGAGTCGGTGCCCGTCGCCCAGGATCGCGGCCCGCTCCACGACGGCGGAAAGCTCCCGCACGTTGCCGGGCCAGGAATACGCGACCAGCAACCGGTTGTCCTCGGGCAACGGAATCAGCGGCGGCGTGCCGAGCCGCTTGGCTGCCCGTAACGCAAAGTGCGCCGCCAAGGCGGGGATGTCTTCCGCCCGCTCCCGCAGCGGAGGCAGCCGAATCGGAAAAACCGCGATCCGATACCACAGATCCTCGCGGAACCGGCCCTGTGCCACCATGACCTGCAGGTCCCGGTTGGTGGCCGCCACGATCCGCACGTCGCTCTTGAGAGTTCGCTGCCCGCCGACCCGCTCGAACGACCCGTCCTGCAGAATCCGCAACAACCGGACCTGGGCGGCCAGCGGCAGTTCGCCCACCTCGTCCAGGAACAGCGTTCCGCCGTCGGCCCGCTCGAACCACCCCTTGCGCATCGCGATCGCGCCGGTGAAACTCCCGCGCTCGTGCCCGAACAGCTCCGAGTCCACGAGCTCCGGCGGAATCGCGCCGCAGTTCACCCGCAGGAAGGGACCGTGTACGCGCCGCGATTTGTTGTGGATCGCCCGGGCCACCACCTCCTTGCCCGAGCCGGTCTCACCGAGAACCAGCACCGGCGCGTCCGAACGCGCGACCAGATCGACCCGCTCCATGACTCCACGCAGGCCGGTCTCCGCCCCGACCACCGAGTCGCTGATGTCCTGCCTTCCCAGCCGAGACAGCAACGCCTCGCGGTCGGCCTCCACCGCCTCGCGAAGCCGGGTCAGTTCGCGCAACCGCCGATCGTTTTCCAGGGCGACGCCCATCGGCTCGAGCAGCGCACCGACCATCAGCAGGTGGGTCGGCCCAAAGCGGTGGGGCGGGTCAGCCAAGGCGAGCAGCACCCCGATCGGCTCGCGCTGGTCCTGGTCGCCCACCAGCGTCCCCACGACCACCTCTCCGCCCAGGTCCCCCGGCACCAGTCCGGGCACGCGCCGGCGGATCTCCTCGGTTTGGCCATGCACCACCTCGCCCTGTCGGCACCAGCGGATCAATTGTTCCAACTCGGTCGCCGAACAATCGCTCCGACCCGCGGCCGGCGGGTGTCCATCCCCGGCCGCCCCCGCCGCCACCGTCTCCACACACGACCGCTCGACGTCGATTCGCCGTACCAACAGCCAGTCCAGCGGCAGCCGCTGCCCGAGCACGGGGGCAATGCGGGCAACCGACTCCCCGATCTCAATGTGCCGACACGCCTCCCGCCAAACGTCCAGCAACACAGGCATGAAGTCGTCCATAAATCGCCTCCCGACAGTGCCCGATCCGTGGTTCCTCGCTCGAGCTCCCGGACCCCCGGCGGCCGTCGCGTACAGCGCCGAGTAGGCTTCTCACTCGACCGTGATGTGGAAAACTATCATAAAAAACGGTATTACCGTCAAAAATGGCAGATTAACCGCCTTATTTATCAGCCAAAGACATTCTAGTCCGTCTTATTCAGTGGAACAAGGGTATTATAGCCCTTTTTCGGCCTTACATCCCCGATCAAGGCCGTTGGCACGATGCTTGCAATTCAGGCTCCCATCCTCGGCGGGTTCGGCGCGCGGCGAGGCCGGCGGGGGATGGTTGATTCGGTCACGTCCTATCGGACGAGAGGGCCAGGCATGCTGTTGATGTTGGCGGCCGCACAGGAAACAGCTCCCCTTTGGTGGCATCCGTGGTTTGTCCTCGGGGTGCTGGTCGTTCTATTCCTCTCGCTGGTGCGAGACTGGGGGCCGCCGGACGCGGTCATGCTCGGCTCGACGGTGGTCCTCGGGCTGAGCGGGGTGCTGACCCCCCCGGAGGTCTTCGCCGGATTCTCCAACGAGAGTCTGCTGACCGTCGGAGCGCTGTTCGTCGTGGCGGCGGCCTTGCGTGAGACCGGGGCCCTGGACATGATCGGCAACCTCATGCTCGGCAAGGCCCGCACGGAAAGAGGCACCCTGGTTCGCATGGGCACCGCCCTCACTCCGCTGTCGGCCTTCCTGAACAACACGCCGATCGTCGCGATGTTCGTGCCGGTGATCTCCGACTGGTGTCGGAAGAACCGAGTCTCGCCGTCGCGACTCCTGATCCCTCTTTCTTACATTACCATCCTGGGCGGGGTCTGCACGCTGATCGGCACGAGCACGAACCTGGTGGTGGACGGTCTCATGCGCGCGACGGTCAGCGAGTCCCCGGAGCGGATGGATGCGCTGCACCCGATGTCGCTGTTCGAGCTGGGCAAAGCCGGTCTGCCGATGGCGATCGTGGGGATCCTCTTTCTGCTCACCATCGGGCGCCGGCTACTGCCGGATCGCAAGGAGCTGCTCGACCAGTTGAGCGACAGTTCGCGCGAGTACCTGGTGGACATGCTCGTGCGCCCCGACTGCCGGCTGGTCGGCCAGACGGTCGAACAGGCCGGGCTGCGCCGCCTGCCCGGGTTGTTTGTCATCGAGATTACCCGAGGCGAGCAGGTGATCACCCCCGTCGAGCCGGATATCATTCTGCAAGCGGGCGATCGGTTGACGTTCACCGGGGTGGTCAGCACGATCATCGACCTGGAGCGGATCCCCGGTTTCGTGCCGGCTGCCGACGAAAACTACACCGCGAAACCGGCGGAGCGCCGGCAGCGCCGGCTGTGTGAGGCCGTCGTATCCCGCACGTCGCCCGTGCTCCGGAAGACGATCCGCGACGCCGATTTCCGGGCCCTGTACAATGCAGCCGTCGTGGCGGTCCACCGCGGAGGCGTGCGGCTCAAAGGACGCATCGGCGACATTGTTCTGCGCGAGGGCGACACGATCCTTTTGCAGACGGGTCCGCACTTCGCGCGAGCCCACCGGAACAATCCGGACTTCTTTTTGGTTTCGGGCATCGAGGAGTCCCGCCCCGTGCGGCACGATCGGGCGAAGCTGTCGCTGATCCTGCTGGCGGCGCTGGTGTTTCTTTTTACCACCTCGCAGGTTATCGGGATTCCGGAGGTGATCGCGGTCTACCTCATCGCGGGCCTGTTGATCGCCACGCGGTGCATTTCGACGACCGACGCCCGCCAGTCGGTGGACTGGTCGACGATCGTGACTATCGCGGCGTCCTTCGGGCTGGGCAAGGCCATCCACAAGAGCGGGTTGGACGCCCGGGCGGCCGGTCTGCTCCTGGACCCGCTGCACAGCCTGGGGCCCGACTGGGGCCCGCTCCTGGCGTTGTCGATCATCTACCTCGTGGGCGTGTTGGCCAGCGAGCTGCTGACCAACAACGCATCTGCCGCCCTGATGTTTCCGTTCGCGATCGCAGCCGCCGACGCCTTCGGCGTGAACCCGAGGCCTTTCGCGATGGCGGTGGCCTTCTCCGCCTCAGCCGCCTTCGCCACACCCCTCGGCTACCAGACGCATCTGATGGTCCTGGGGCCCGGCGGCTACAAGTTCAAGGACTTCATCAGGATCGGGGTCCCGCTCGACCTGCTGCTCTGGGTGCTCGCCAGTATCATGATTCCCTTGGCTTGGCCGTTGCGGTAGGGTTACATTCCTGATTTCCCCGATTCCCATCGGGAAGCCGGACCGGGAGGATGATCCGAGTGTTAAGAGCAGGTCTCGCAACCCTGTGTTTCTCGCTGCTGCCCGGCGCCCCGGCGCCGGCCGCTGCGGTA
>JAPKGY010000240.1 GCA_026647385.1 Phycisphaerae bacterium
GGTGCAATTCATCCAGGAATCCGCAAAGGCGCTGCACGCGCTATCCCCGCTCTTGTGCGGCTACTTAGAAGTATCGGAGTACGATATTGTGGCCGGGGAGTGGCTGTGTTGTACCCGCTGTGATCGAGCGTTAGACTTCATCGACGCGGTCGGCCGATTTCGACCGGACGGCCCTCGCGCGGCGATGGGGCAACCGAACCGGCCGCTGGCGGGAGATCGTGATGGCTGGGCAGAAATACGTTGACACCCGGCTTCGCCGGCCCATCGACCTGGCCAAGGACGGATGCGATTTCGCCGAGTGGCCCGCGCGCCATGGCCAGGCGCTTTTTGCCCGGCATGCCAAAGGTTTCCTCGTGTTTCTGTCGCCGTCCGAACTCGAGGCCAGCGACGAGTATGCCGCCGCGGACCCTTACTCGGTCGAGGCCAGGATCGACTCCGACTTCCACGCGCGTCGGATCGATTGCACCCTGGAGTTGCTGCGCGACGCAGCCGGGGCAGCGGGAGATACGAGCGAGTTGAAGATCCTGGATCTCGGCTGCGGCCAAGGGCACATTACGGCGCGGATCAAGAGTGAGTTTCCCGGCGCCGAGGTGTCGGGTCTCGACTACTCCATCTCAGCCATCGACTACGCGGCTGATCGCTTTCCAGGCATCGACTTCATTGTCGGCAACGCGTATACCTGTCCGTACGCCGACGACTATTTCGACGTGGTGGTGTGCAATAACCTTTGGGAGCATGTGCCCGACCCGCTGGTCCTGCTCGGCGAGATCCGGCGCGTGCTCCGCCCGAACGGCTGCGTGATCATCTCGACGCCCAGCCGGTATCGGATCAGGAACCTCGTTCGCGTGCTGCTCGGCAAGCCGGTGGTGCTCGTAAGTGCCCATCACGTGACCGAGTATACGGTGGGGCAGGTGATCGAGCAGTTGGCGTACGGCGGATTCTCGCTGCGGCGGACCTACAGCCAGCCGATCCCCGTCACCGGCTGGAAGGTGAAACTTGTGAAGGCCCTGGCCCGCATGGCTTTGGCGATGACCGGGTCGCACCATCAACTCGAGACAACTGTTTTCTATCTGGCCCGGCGAATGAACGAGCGGCAGGCAAGGCCGGTGGAGAGCGCTTGATCACGGGGGAGACTTTTGGCCATGAATCGAATCGCATGGGCGGCTGGTTTGTTGTGGTTCGCCGGGGCCGCGTCCGCCGATCCGTCGGTGGCTACGCGAAGTACCGCGGCTGACGGCTGGAAGCAGAAACAGTTCCTCATCACGTTCTGGTTGCCCCCGCCGGCGACGGATGAAATCCTGGCGAACGTGGCGGCGGAACACTACAACCTGACCTGGGTGCAGCAGGTCGAAGGCCTGGACGCGGCGGCCAGGCATCGGTTGCGGGCGATGCTCTACAGCGATCTGTTGAGCCCGGAGGCGTTGGACGATCCAGCCAAGCGGGCGCAACTCGACGCGCTGATCGGGAAGGTGAAGGACCATCCGGCCTTGGAGGCGTATTTCATCACCGACGAGCCCGGGGCGGGGGCGTTTGCCGGCCTGGGCAGACTGGTTGCCTACCTGCGGCAGCGCGATCCCGCCCATCTCGCTTACATCAACCTTTATCCCACCTACGCCAACGAGACCCAGCTCGGGGTCAGCGCCGATGCGGCGGAGCGGGCCAAGGTTGGTTACCCGATGAACTTCGAGGGCGTCGGCGTGAGCGACAAGACGGTGCTGGCCTACCGCGAGCACGTCCGGCGTTTTATCGAGATCGTCAAGCCCGACCTCATCAGCTACGACCATTACCATTTCCTCAAGACGGGCGACGGTCAGCAGTACTTTCTCAATCTGGCCCTGATTCGCATGGCTGCCCTGGAGGCCAGGAAGCCGTTTCTGAATACGATTCAGGCCAGCGACGGTGTGCCGACC
Source organism: Phycisphaerae bacterium (assembly GCA_026647385.1). Taxonomy (GTDB): domain Bacteria; phylum Planctomycetota; class Phycisphaerae; order UBA1845; family PWPN01; genus JAPKGY01. The sequence goes on from JAPKGY010000240.1 coordinate 1,911, forward strand.
TGGCGGCTGCCCAACGCGGCGGAGATGCGCTGGCTGGTCTATACGACGCTGGCCTACGGCGGGCGCGGCATCAGCTACTTCATCTACTGGGGTTCGAAGACCTATACCGGCCTCTACCAGGATGGCAAGCCCATAGCGCTGGCCAAGGACGTGGCTGTCCTGAACCGCGAGATGACCCGGCTCGGCCCGACGCTGCTCGAACTGGATTCCATGGGCGTTTACCACACGGCGCCGTTGCCGTACGGCACGGAGGCCGTCCCGGCCGACGCGCCGGTGCGAATCGCGGGCAAGGGCGAATTCGTGCTTGGCTTGTTCGGCCAAAAGGGTCGAGTGACCGGCTTCATGATCGTCAACCGCAGCTACAAGGAGCCGGCTGAGGCTGTTGTGAACATCGCGATTCCGGGCGGCAGGATCGAGGAACTCGATCGCAAGACGGGCAGGTGGGTAGCCGGCGATGTCCTGGGTGCCGACCGGCAGGTGAGAATCAAGCTCGATCCGGGCGATGGACGACTGATGCGAGTCGTCGAGTAGCCGTCCCGTCAACCGTGCCCGCGGCGACGCCATAATTGTCGATCACGATCAGGGTGATGTGATGGACGCCGTAACCCGGGGTGTGCGGCGGGAGAGCGACGAACGAGCCCGTGCCGAGGGCCTTCTCGGAGGGGAACAGATCAAGTGCCTCCTACGTGCCAAGAGGGGCACCCGTTCGGAGCGTTCCGCGGTTGCGTGTGACCCAAACTGCGGGCAGTCAGCCCTTCGCCTTGGCGAAGCGTTCCGCGGCAGCCTTCCAGTCGACCAGGCTCCACCAGGCGTCGACGTAGTCGGGGCGGCGGTTCTGGTACTTCAGGTAGTAGGCGTGTTCCCACACGTCGACGACGAGGATCGGCTTGCCCACGTTTTCGACGATCCCTTTCATGAGCGGGTTGGCTTCGTTGGATGTGGCGCAGATGGCCAGCTTGCCCTCCTTGTCGAGGTAGAGCCAGGCCCAGCCCGAGCCGAAGCAGCCGACGGCGGCTTTGGCCAGGTGCTCCTTGAACTTCGCGAAGTCGCCGAAGGTGCTGTTGATGGCCAGTGCCAATTCGCCGATCGGCTCGCCGCCCGCCTGGGCCGCGGGACCCATGCACTCCCAGTACAGGCTGTGGTTGTAATGCTGCGCGCCGTTGTTGCGGACGGCGGTGCGAATGTCGGCCGGCAACGAGGCGATCTTCGGCATCAGGTCGGCGATGTCCGCCGTGACCAGACCCTCGTGACCCTTGAGCGCGTCGTTGAGCTTGGTCACGTACGTGCTGTGGTGCTTGCCGTGGTGGATTCGCACGGTCTGTTCGTCGATGTACGGTTCGAGGGCACCGAATTCATAGGGAAGGTCGGGCAATGTGTACATGCGGCAGACTCCTTTTTCCGGTCGCGTTTTGTCGGACGGTCGAAAACCGTATGTCGGCCGAGTTTGTGCCGCCACGATGCGGCGCCCGGCAGTCAGAATCGGTACGGCGGCACCGACGATCGCTCCGGACCCGATGCGGCGGAGAAACCGACGGCGTGGCATTCGGCAGTCCAAGGCCAATCTCCTTTGTTCGGTCCGCAAGAGAGGGTGGCCGGTGACCGCGTCCGATGCCACGCGGGATTGTAAACCATCCGGATGGGGCCGGGCCAGTGGTGAGCAGAAAAGTCAAAATCCTAGATTCGCCGTGGCGAACCTCAAGAAGCCAAAGGGAGCAGGGTGGGTACGCTGTGCGGGGCCACCGCTGGCCGCTCTGCGAAGTCGCAAGCGGGTGTAGGTGCCGCGTATCCGATCCTGACTCCTGTTGATGCCGACGGCTATCCCCTGTCTCCCGTCTCCTGGCTCCTGACTTCTGACTCCTGTCCCCTGAGTTCCCGATCCTCATTGGCGTCCGGCGCGCGGCCATCGCCCTCATTCCGCTTCGAACGGGAGGCGATGCTTGTAGTGGTGATAGTAGAGGCCGATCGCTCGCATCGAGACGATGGCGGCATAAGCGGTGAGCACGGCGCCGATGGCTGACTGGGCCCAGGGATTGAGGCCGGCGAGGAATCGAATGGGCGAGACCGCGTAGAAGAAATCCAAGTCTCCGGTCAGGACGAGGGCGGCGGTGACGGTGAGGCAGATGGCTGCGTACGCGATGGGCCCAGCCAGCGGGATACGCAGGACGATGTGCGGCCAAAGACCTCCCAGGCTGCGGCCGATGGCCAGCGTCAGGACGACTGCCGGCCAAATGACGATGGCGGCGATGCCCGCAGCCGTCAGGGCGTTGTCGGGTATGGCCCAGCCGCCATAGGACCGCAGGCAACGCAGCACAATCCATGGCAGCATGGCGACGAGCACGGTTCCCACGAACTGAAAGAGCATCCAAACCAATTCGAGCCGGTCGGAACTCCAGGAGTCGGGCAAGCCGTCCTCGCCGGCGGCTGCATGCAGAGCCGTGGCCAGGTAGAACGCGCATAGCCACCCGGCGAGAATGAGTTCGGCCATCAAGAAGAAGCATCCCAACAGGCCGAAACCCGGCAGCCAGGATGAGCAGGTCAGAAGGAAATGGGTGAACGCGATCCCCAGAAGCGTAATCAGGTTTCCCTCGAACACGAAAAAGACAAAGCTGTACGCGAGGTCGGACCAGAAGCGATTCTCAGGCGCCGGGGGCCTGAATGCGAGATCGTCCTCGTCCGGCTCGATCTCAATGACCACCGGCGGCGGTTCGAAGCGGGCGGCGTGGACGGCCGGCACCGTGAACACATGGCTGCACGTGCGGCACCGGGCCTTTCGTCCGGCCACGGATGCGGAAAAGCGAATCCGAGCTCCGCAGGGGCAGTTATAAACGACCTCGGAAAAGCTGGAGGTCACTTCGCGGGAGCGGGGATTCTCTCCGGGATTCATGCCGGAGTCTCCTTTCGACGAGTCGGAGCCTGCCCCGCTGTATCGAGGAATAAGTTGCCTGGGCCGCGGCGATGGAGACCGGTTTGCACCGAGTGCTCTTCAACGCCGCACGAGCCGCCATACGACAGGCCGCCCCGGGGGGCGGGGGCGTCCCGTTTTTCCGCGGCCCAGGCAGAGCAAGGTCCCTGAGAGGTTCTGGCGGCCGGGCACGAAGGGGATCCTATCGATCGCCCGTGGTACACCGGACTCCCTATTGAATGTTGTTGCGCAAAGGGGTTGATTGTTACAACAATTCTCAAAAAAATCTGCGGATTTCGTTGCCGGAGGTTCATGGCCGGCAGGCTACAGCAAGTTGGGGTGACTGGCTATTACAAATTCAGGTGTTTTCTGGAAGCGCTGCCGCCTCATGCCAATGGATTGACGACGAACCCGGTCGCCAACTTGGGATAGAAGAAGGTGCTCTTCTGGGGCATGAGGTCGCCGGCTTCGCTCACGGCGCGGAGCTGGGCCATCGTACACGGTTTGGTCAGGAACGCGATGCCCCCAGTCTCGCGCGCGGCGCGGATCGCCTCATCGGCGGATCTGAAGTACTGCACGGTCGGTTGGTTACCGTGCATGACCCCCTTGGCGATCAGTTCATCGATCAGATAGCGATGCAGGTAGGCCAAGTCGAGCCCGCGCCACGCGGCACTCTGGTCCGGAGCCAGCGTCGACAGACGGTGGCGTTGGGTGAAAGACCCTAAGAGTGTCTGGTCACCGTCGGCCGCGAACAGGCAGATGTCGTCGGGCGAATCGAACGGCAGCAATTGCTCCGCGTCCGTGGCGGCGCCGGCGGCCGGTCGCAGGTTGATTCCTTGTCTGACGGCCGCCAGGACCTGCTCCGTCGTCGCCGGGTCGAAGCCGCTCAAAACGCGGTGGGTTGGCAGGATGACGGCGCCGGGGTCTTCCATGGCGCACAGGCCGACCAGGATGAATCGGGCGGGATGGTCCAGAGGCAGGTCGCCGCCGGACAGCAGTGCGTTGCGGTAGTTG
>JAPKGY010000241.1 GCA_026647385.1 Phycisphaerae bacterium
GGGCCTGCGCTTCACGATCCTGGCCCCGCACCAGGCGCGGCGTTGGCGCGAGGACGCTGCCGCGGCCTGGCAGGAGGTCCCGGCGGGCGGCATCGATCCCTTGAGGCCCTACCGGGTTTTCCTCCCCTCCGGAAGAGACTTAAGTGTCTTCTTTTATGAAGGAGCGATCTCGCAAGGCATCGCTTTCCAACGCCTGCTGAGCGACGGCGAGGCCTTTCTCAGCCGCCTCCTTAGCCGCTTCACCGTGGCCGGCCATCCCGGGCCGATCCTCGCTCCGGCGGGCGGGCATCCCGAGCGCCTGGACATACACGGCCTGCCCATTGGAATGGTTGACGAAGCCGAGTATGAGGAGTCGGCGATCGAGTTACAGCCAGGCGATCGGCTGTACCTACATTCCGACGGCCTGACCGAGGAGGTCAATGCCGAGGACGAGATGTTCGGCGATGAGAGGTTGCTCAGCGCCATCGCGGATGGCCAATCACTCAGTTTGAACGAAACCGTGGAGTCACTTGTCCGGAAAGTGATCGCCTGGCGCGGCGAAGATCACCTGAAGGACGACGTCTCAATCCTGGCCATCGCGGTTGAGTGATCGCCCGGTTGGACACCCGCGCCACGCTTGGCCGCGGCCAGATCTCGAAGGGCTGAGTTCCCGGGTGCAAATCAGGGGTAGAACGGCGGCAATTCAAGGTCTCCCTTTGTTCACGACCGCGTTACCCCCATTCCTTCTCTCCGCCTTTCGGCGGCGGCTTGGGTATGAGGCCGTCTTCCTCCGCTGGTCATATTCCGACCGCTCGATCGGTTCAACCCAGGAACGCCGGTACCGGTTCCAGATCTTCGACGCCGGCCTATCGACTCCCTCGGCCGCCTGCGCCAACCCGATCCACGGATTGTTCCCCCCGTGACGCCCGCGGGTAAGACACGAGCGAACAAATCAGCCCATGTCACCCAAACGCGCCGATTCATGCCACTCTTTTGCGGATGCGCCCATTACTGTTCATCTTCGCAATCTGCTCTTGACGCTTCGAGATCGCCGTATATACTTCCCGCCTCACACCTGCGATGAGTTGGCGCAGGATGATCGGAGACATACAGTTTATGTACAAGATTACGGTGCGTCCCAGCCCGATTCACGGGCATGGTGTGTTCGCCAGGAAGAGAATCCATAAGGGAGAAAGGATCGGCCGCTACTACTCGCGCAAGACCACGCAGGACGGCACGTACGTCCTGTGGCTCTACGACGAGGAGACCAACGAGATGGCCGGGTACGACGGCATCGGCCGACTGCGGTTCCTCAACCACAGCGCCGAGCCCAACAGCGAGTTCGACGGGCTCGATCTCTTCGCGACCCGCAGTATCCAGGTCGGTGAGGAGATCACTTTCCACTACGGCGACGAGTGGGCCGGCGTTCCCTGACGTCTTGGCCGTGCCCGCCCGTCCGTTGCGGCCTATAATCGGCATATTCGCAACCGCGGTTGCGGGAAAGGCGGTGACGTCATGGTATCCACGCCGTTCAGAATGACGATCGGGGCCGCCCTGCTGGCGGGCGCTCTGGCGACGGTGACAGCCTGCCGTGAATCCGAAAGTCCGCCCCCGTCGGGCGACGCAGGCACCACACCAGCCAAGACGGAGAGGGCCGAGCAGGCGACGCCGCTGGTTGCGGAGCCCGGAGCTGAGCTGGTCACGCTTTCCGTGACCGGCATGCACTGCGACGCGTGCGCCCAGACCATCCAGGAGCACCTGGCCAAGATGAACGGTGTCCGCAAGGCCCGCGTCTCGTTCCCCGCGAAGACGGCATGGGTCCTCGTCGAGCCGAGCGGCCCGACCACGGATCAACTCGTCGCTGGAGTCGTCGAAGCGGGGTACCAGGCAGCCCCGGCCTCGGCCAGCGCGACCCAGCCCGCGGCCGCGGAGCCCCAAGAGGGCTGACGGTCCACGTCGCGCCGGCGGGGTACTGGGCACGGTTTAACTGAAACCCGCCCCCGGAAACCTGACCACTGAAAGCTCTCCCACTCGCACAAGTCGCGCCGCGGGCTCGCCTCGGGCGCCATCTGGCCGTGGGGGATGCGCAAGCGCGGTGCTGGGCGTGCACGGCGACGGGGACCTCATCGCTCCTCTTGGGGTCGTGGCTAAACGACGGGAGCTCCGGCACGTGGTCCAAGGCGTGTGGGGGCACCTCGCCCGGTATGAGGTGGCGAGAACGTTCGCCACCCCTCGCGTGCGTCCGGTACCCACTCGCCTGCCCGGATTGGGCGTCGTCGCGGGGCTGGGCGGATTTGACACGGTTGGTATTACGATGTAATAATATGCCTGGATGTCGTAATCCGTCCGGGGACGGGGGATGGCCGGCTCCGTGGAGGTGTGAGGTATGCCCAAGCCCAAACACACGATCCTGACCTTCAAGGCCGAGGATTCGCTGGTCGGCGCGCTGCGCGGGATGCGGAACCGATCCGAGTTTATCCGCTCGGCGCTGTTGGCCGCCCTGGACAGCACCTGCCCGCTCTGCAGCGGGACCGGCATCCTGAGCCGCGAACAGAAGAAGCACTGGGACGCCTTCACGGTCAATCACGCCATGAAGGAGTGCGGCACGTGCCACGAGTATCACCTCGTCTGCGGCGAGCAAACCCGTGGGGAGGCCCGTCCGCCGCACCGCCACTCCAGGAGAAAACGACCATGATGCTTCGACGTGCTCTTTACCTGCTTGTCCCGCTGATTGCCGGCATGGTCGGCGGGTGCCGGAGCGAAACGACGTCCCATCCCGCCGGCGAAGAGGAGGACGGCCGCCTGCTGGTCTACGTCAGCATTCCCCCGCAAAAGTACGTCGTCGAGCGTGTGGGCGGCCGGCACGTCCGCGTCGGCGTTCTGCTCAGACCGGGGCAATCGATGCACACCTACGAGCCCACGCCGAAGCAGATGGTCGAACTGTCCGCCGCGAGGGCTTACTTTTGCATCGGCGCGCCTTTCGAAAGGCAGGTGGCGGAGAAGGTCGGCCGGGCGGTGAAGACGCTTGAAATGGTCGACGTCAACGAGGGTGTCCCGCTCCGTCAGCAAACCGAGCCGTGCGAACACGAAGAGCACGAGGGCCACGAACACCCGGCCAACCACGGCGATCACGAGGGCGAGGCCGGTCACGTACACACGGAACTCGACATGCACACCTGGATGAGCCCGCGGGTGGTCAAGGCCCACGCCCGCAACATCCGCAAAGCGCTCGAGCGACTCGATCCGGCCCATCGGTCGGACTACGAAGCCAATCTGGCCGACCTTGAAGCCGACCTCGCGCGGCTCGACGCCGAGATCACCGCCTCGCTCGAACCGCTTAAGGGGAAATCCTTTCTGGTTTACCATCCGGCGTTCGGTTATTTCGCCGACGACTATGGCCTCAAGCAGGTGGCGGTCGAAACCGGCGGCAAGCAACCGTCGCCCAAGCAATTGGCGAATCTGATCGAGCAGGCCAAGGCCTCGAACGTGAAGCTCATCTTCGTCCAGCCGCAGTTCTCGAAAAAGGGCGCCGAGGTCGTCGCCCAGGCGGTCGGCGCAGCCGTCGTGCCGCTGGATCCGATGGAGGAGAACTACATCGAGAACCTCCGCCACGTCGCCGACCAGATCAAACATGCGTTGACGGCCGCCGCGTCGGCGCCGGCGGCGGGGAGTCCTTGATATGGCCGATCCCGTCATCAATCCCGACGCGCCGGCGGTGGACTTCGAGAACGTGTCGTTCACCTACGACGGCCCTCCCGTTCTGATGAACGTGACGCTCACGATCCCCCAGCGAGATTTCGTGTGCGCCATCGGCCCGAACGGTGGCGGCAAGACAACCCTGGTCAAGCTCATGCTCGGCCTCATACGGCCCGACACCGGCACCATTCGCATTCTCGGCCTGCCGCCCGAAAAGGCCCGAGCGCGGGTCGGGTACATGCCGCAGCGAGCCCAGCTCGACCTGCGGTTCCCGGTCAGCGTCCTCGACGTCGTCCTCATGGGCCGCCTCGGGCACACGCGAGCGGTCGGCCCCTATCGGCGTATCGACCGCCGCGTCGCGCTGGAATCACTCGACGAGGTCGGACTCGCCGACGTGGCGTCCCGTCCCTTCTCCGCCTTGTCCGGAGGCCAGCGCCAGCGCGTGCTCATCGCCCGCGCCCTGGCCTGCGAACCCGATCTGCTCCTGCTCGACGAGCCGACGGCGAACCTCGATCCAGCCGTCCAGGACAACCTGTATGAACTGCTGCGCGAACTCAATCGCCGCCTCACGATCTTTACCGTCTCGCACGACCTCGGATTCGTCTCGCTCTACTTCAAGACGGTTGTCTGCGTCCACCGCCACGTCCACCTGCACGCGACCGGCGACCTGACCCAGGAGCGTGTCGCTCACATGTATGGCCGGGAGGTTCGGCTGCTCCACCACAGCGAACCCGCGGGAGGTCGAACGTGACCGACTTCATCCATGCCTTGACCACCAGCGTGATTCTCCAGAATGCCCTGCTCGCAGGCGTCATCGCCTCGATCGCGTGCGGCGTCGTCGGCAGCTACGTCGTCGCCCGCCGGATCACCTACATCGCCGCCGGCATCGCCCACTGCGTTCTCGGCGGCATGGGCATTGCCCGATACCTTCAGATCGTCCACGGCTGGACCGGGCTCCAGCCGCTGCACGGCGCCCTCGCCGCCGCCCTGCTCTCGGCGGTCATCATCGGATGGGTCAGCCTCCGCGCCCGCCAGAGGGAGGATACCGTCATCAGCGCCCTGTGGGCCATTGGGATGGCCGTCGGAATCCTCTTCATCTCCCAGACGCCGGGCTACAACGAAGACCTCATGAGCTACCTCTTCGGCAACATTCTTCTCGTCTCGCACACCGACCTCGTCCTGATCCTCCTGCTGGATGTTCTCGTTGTCGGCATCGGCCTGGTCTTCTACAACAAGTTCCTGGCGGTCTGTTTCGACGAGGAGTTCACACGCCTCAGAGGTGTCTCGGTCGAGTTCTACTACCTGCTGTTGCTCTGTCTGACCGCGCTGACGGTCGTCGTGCTGGTCACGGTCGTGGGTCTGATTATGGTCATCGCGTTGCTCACGCTTCCGGTGGCGGTGGCCGCTTATTTTGTCCGGCGTCTGTGGCAGGTGATGCTCACGGCCACCCTGCTGAGCGCCGCCCTGACCACCGCCGGGCTGGCGGTGAGCTACGGCCCCGACCTGCCGGCCGGCGCCACCACCATCGCTCTGGCCGGTGCGTTTTATCTGGCCGTCATCATCGGTGTCCGCATCTTTGCCCCGGCACGCGGATGACAGGGAAAGGACCTCGGGGGATCGCGATACGGAGCCTCTCGGATGGGTCACACACATCGGATTCTGCTATGGGCGTGCATCGTAACAACCGCGTCCCACGTCGCCACCGCCGATTATCGCCTTGCTGACGTCACCGTTGTCGTCAACCCGGGGGCGCCGCCGATGGTCCGGCTGGCGGCGGACCAGGTGCGCGCTTACGTTTACCGGCTGACCGGCACGTACCCGCCGCTGGCGGAGACCTCACCGGCAACCCAACCCGCCATCGTTCTCCGAACGAGCGACGGCGGGCGACTCCCCCAGGGCGGGCCGGACCCAAGCCAGAACTTCGCGTTGTACGCCGAGCACGATCAGCAGATCGCTCATGGCGCGTCGCCTCGATCGACGCTGTGGGCCGCCTACGCGCTGGTCGAAGGCTGGGGCGCAGGCTTCTATCTCGGCGGCGATGCACTTCCTCCGCGCCGACCGGACCTGAGGGTCCAGCACCAGGAAGGCGGTATATCCTGGAAGGAGATTTCACTTCGGAATCGGGGCATGCGCTGGCAGCCAAAGCCATG
>JAPKGY010000242.1 GCA_026647385.1 Phycisphaerae bacterium
CACCCTTTAACCGGGTTACTACTTTATTTTCCAAAGCCTTTTTGACAAGGCGTCCGCGCAGCAGGTCCGCCGACGGCGTCAGGGCAAAGGCCAGGGCGCACAGGATTACTGCGCTGGCGCCGTGGAAGACCGCCAGCGGGAGGCTCATGTTCATGCCTGCGACCGGGGCAAGCAGCAAGCGGTCCCAGAGGCTGCCCACCAGGAGGAACTCCAGCACGCCGAACGCGATCGCCCCGTGCCCGATGGAAAGGAAGGAGAGTTCCGGGTCGGTCAGGCGCCGCGCCACGATGGCATACAGGATTGTGATCCAGACTGCGTTCATCACCAGGAACCCGGCGAAAAGGGGCATGCCCATGCTGAAGAACTTCACCGTAGCCAGCCCGGCCGGAGGAGGCGGTACGAAGCCCGGAGGCATGGGCCCGAAGGGCATCGGCCCCTGCGTGGCGGGCGACAGGAAGGTCACCCATTCGTAGAGCAAGACGATGGGATTCCATGCGCTGGCCAGGGTGATCGCGCCCCCCGCGGCGCCGGAGACCATGCCGGAGAAGAAGAAGAACGATAGTCCAAGCAGGAAGGCCAGTCCGTTGGCCTGCGGGAGCTTGGTGGCGATGGCCGAGGCCGTCAAGCCCACGGCATTCACAAAGCACCCAAAGACGAAGACCACTGCTACGGCTTCCAGGAACATCCAGAACGGGATCTGCTGCGCCAGCGCCGGCAGGAGCAGGAAGGGCACGCCCACCAGCGCGATCAGCCACGCCTCCGCGGCGCAGCCCAGCAGCTTGCCCAGCGCCAGCCGCCACGGTCCCATCGTGACCAGGCGCTGGAAGTCGTAGGTGGCGCGTTCGCGTTCGAGTGCGATGTTCTGCGCGGCCTGGGTCACGCCATAGAACGTGACGACTGCCAGCTGGATGCCTACGGAGATCTGAAAAAAGGTCTGCAGCAGCGGGAACGCCGGGGTGCCAGGGAACTGCTTGATCATGTACATCAGGCCCAGCAGCCCGCCGTAGATGAAGACGCCGATGGCGACGTGCACGGCGACGGTGCGCGAACGCAGTTTGCTGCGCAGCAGGCGTTTGAACTCGGGGTTGGCGAAAGCAAGCATCGTTACGCGTTCCGCTCCAAGCTGCTCAATTCGTCGCGCCTGTCGAAAGCCGCAGGAAGAGGTCTTCCAGGTTCTCGGGCTTCGGATAGAAGGCCACCACCGGCACGCCGGCCTCGACGAGCTTCTTGTGCACTGCGGGCAGGTCCTCGCGCTTGCCGGTGAAGCCCATCTCGATGTGCTCCTTCACCACCGCCACGTCCACGACCTGCGGCACGTCGGCCAGGGCCTCGACGGCCTTCGCCTTCGGTTCGAGCACCTCCAGCACCAGGCGCATCTGCGTGCGCGTCTGTTCGAGGAGGTGGCCGACGCCGAGTTGGTCCTCATCCAGCCTGCGATGGCGTAAGTGGAGCCGATGTTGCACCCGACGGCGTCCTGGCGCACGCCTCCGCCGCCCGTGGCACTCGTGTTGGCGATCTGCTGGTACTGCAAACCGCCTCCCGTCGGCGGCGAAGCCGTCTGAATGGACCAGACGGTGGTCGGATTAGTGGGCCGCTGATAGCCGGTCCAGCCGGTTGCGACACCGTTCGTGTTGCCGCCCTCGAAATCGGCATTGGTCAGCGAGGGCGAGGAACAACACGTCACCGTCACGGAGTCAAAACAGGCCGCCTTGTTGAGGCCCGTTCCACCCGTGTGGCCGTCGAGCCAGATGGTCATCGACGTGCCGGTCGCGGCGATCGTCCCGCTGAACGGAACCCACGTGCTGCTGGTCGTCGTCTGGGCCGGGGTCAGGTTCTGTGCGGTCGCCCAGTTGGTCGACGCGGTCGGACTGCACTTGACCGTGCAGGTCGCCGACGCCGAGTTCGTCCGCATCCAACCCGCAACGATATAGGTGGCGCCGACGGCGCAACCGGTCACATCCTGGCGCACGCCGCCGCCGCCATCCGCACTCGTGTTGGCAATCTGCTGATACTGCAAACCGCCGCCGGTCGGCGGCGAAGCTGTCTGGATCGTCCAGACCGTGGTGGGGTTGGGGGCTCGCTGATAGCCGGTCCAGGCGGTACCGATACCGCTCGTGTTTCCACCTTCGAAATCACCGTTCGTCAGAGAAGGCGAACCGCACGATTCGGAACTCACCGTGAGCGTCGCAGTATTGGAAGTGGCGCTGCCGTACGCGTTGGTCACCACGCAACGATAGCCGCCGGCGTCGCTCGTCTGAACATCGGTGATCTGCAACGTGGCGGTCGTGGACCCGGAGATTCCGTTGCCGTCGCTCAGATTGACCAGGTCCTTCTGCCATTGATAGCTGAGCGGGGCGGTACCCGAGGCTGCGACCGTGAAGCTGACGTTATCTCCGACGGATGCGACGGTGCTCGACGGGTGCTGCGTGATGGTCGGCGCGGTCGGGCTGCCTTGGATGAGGCTTTCCGCGATCCAGCCGACGACTCCGTTGAAATTGCACTTCCACCAGTAGTAACCCTTCGCGTAGACGCCGTTGAGACCATGAGCGACGATCGTACCCTGGACGCCGGACGAAAGCGTCGTCCGGACGCCGTAATTGGTTCCCGGCCCGAGCCGGAAGTTGGCCGAGCCCGTGGTCGTCACCGACTGGTCGGCCGTGAACGTCGTGGACTGGGCCATCGTCTGCGGGTTGATCATCAGGACGCCGTTGCAGACCGCCCGCTCTTGCCCGTCCGACGGGTCGTTCATCACGGTCCCGTTCACCACCATCGTCGAGGAGCCGCCGCCGTCGAGGTTGACCCCGTCCGTCGCACCGAGCGTGTTCTTGGCCCAGGTCCCCAACTGCGCACAAGACATACCCTTGCTTTGAGTGGAGCGGCCGTCGCAGACCACGAAGAACACATAGCTCGAGTTCCAGCAGATCGCGGTGCGGGGGTTGAGATTGACATAGCCGATGTACCCCGGATGAGCCACGGCGTCCGGGACCCGCACCACGTTGTCCTTCAGAAAGTGGTAGTTCGTATTAATGGAGGCAAAAACGTTCGACCAGTCCCTGCCCGTCTCGGTCTGGCAGGCGTTCGTGCCCTGCACCGTGGGCTCATTCGTCTCGACCAGCTTCTGGTAGATCCGAATCTGGGAGCCGACCGAGGCGTTATTGTTCAGCGTCGTGCCCGCGCTCCCGGCGGCCGACAACACCACGTGGTCGAAGGGGATCCACGTCGAGCCGGTGTTCGTCCCCTTCCAGCGGATCGTGCCGGTCGAGTAGGTGGACCCGTTCGTGGTGACGTTCGGCTTGGACATCTCCACCAGCACTTCCGTCCGGGTTCCGCTCGGGGTCTGATTGTCGTACTGCGGCGTGAAGATGATCAGTTCGCTGCTGCCCGGCGTCCGGTTGATCCCCTTGATCGGCTGGTTGGTGCCGGTGGAGACGTACTTCACGAAAACGTTCGCGTCGGTGTGGTCCACGCACTCGCCGTGAAACGCCGTCCGATCCAGCTTCCAGGCGAACCCGCTGAACGCGCCCCGGTCCGCGAACCAATGGGCATACCAGCCCGACTGGATCTGGCCGCCTTCGATTTCGTACGTGTACAGATCGTAGAACCCGCCGTTGATGGCCACGATCACGTCGTTGGTCTTGCCCCAGCTCTGGCCCCACCAACTGAGCGCGCCGTCCTGGCGAGCCGCCTGGTTGCGAACGATCTCAACCGCACCCGCCATCGTGTCGTAGGCGATGCTCGTATCGATGATGGCGTTCGTGTTGCTGCGGGTCAGCCGGGCAACAAACAAGTTGTTCGGATCGGAGGTGGTGAACTCCTGGTAGTCGATCCCGTCGCCGATACTGGTCCACGCCGAGAAGGCCAGCGACGGCCAGCCAAGGGCGATCACGAGGATGCCGAGAATAATACGTCGCTTCATACGTGTCCTTCCTCTCTCCGCGGGATGTCCGCGGCCCTGAGTTCCGTGTGACGAGGCCGTTTAACGGTTCCTTCACACACAAGACGCACCGGACGATAAGCCAGATTCATTCCGCTTTAGTGCGGCGAAGACGTCCGTCCCCATCGCCGCCGCGGTCACTGTGGTGCGGCCGACAGCCAGCCCGACCGCGCGCCTCTGCCGGCGCGGTCGGGCCGGCCTGCCGGCCGTTCACTTCACCGGTCATGGCGTGCAGGTCACCGTGACGGCGTCGAAGCAAGACGCCTTGTTCAGCCCCGTACCGCCGGTATGACCATCCAGCCAGACCGTCATGGACGTCCCCGTCGCGCTCACCGTTCCGCTGAACGGCACCCACGAACTGCTCGAGGTCGTCTGGGCCGGGCTCAGGTTCACCGCCGTTGACCAGTTGGTCGACGCGGTCGGACTGCACTTGACCGTGCAGGTCGCGGAAGCCGAATTCGTCCGCATCCAACCGGCGATCGTGTACGAGGCGCCGCTCGTGCAGCCGGTCACGTCCTGGCGGACGCCGCCGCCGCCCGTGGCGCTCGTGTTGGCGATCTGCTGGTACTTCGTCCCTCCACCGCTCGGTGGACTAGCGGTCTGGATCGACCAGGTGGTGGTGGGATTGGTCGCCCGCTGATACCCGGTCCAACTGGTGCCCACGCCGTTCGTGTTCCCGCCCTCGAAAGAGCCGTTCAGCAGAGTGGGCGTGGAGCACGAGGTGACGGTCAGGCTGGCGGCATCCGACGTCGTGCTGCCGTATTCGTTGGACACCACGCAGCGGTAATTGGCCTGGTCATTGCTGTCCGCACTACTGATCGTCAGCGTTGCGGTCGTCGCACCGGAATAGTGCCCACCGTTGGTGATACTGACTTCGTTCTTCAGCCACTGATAGGTCAGCGTGCCGCTGCCCGTGGCCGTAACACTGAAGTTGGCCGTCCCACCGGATGCGACCGACTGGTTGGTCGGCTGCTGGGTGATGGTCGGTGTGGACGGGCCGCTGCAACCGGTCACGGTCACGGAATCGAAGCAGACCGCCTTGTTCAATCCGGAGCCGCCGGTATGGCCGTCCAGCCAGAGGGTCATGGACGTCCCCGTCGCGGTCGCCGTTCCGCTGAACGGTACCCACGAGCTGCTCGTGGTGGTCTGGGCCGGACTCAGGTTCACCGCCGTCGACCAGTTGGTCGATGCCGTCGGACTGCACTTGACCGTGCAGGTCGCCGACGCCGAGTTCGTCCGCATCCAGCCGGCGATCGTATAGACGGCCCCGCTGCTGGTCCCGGTTATGTCCTGGCGAACGCCGCCCCCGCCCGTCGCACTCGTGTTGGCGATCTGCTGGTACTGCAAACCGCCTCCCGTCGGCGGCGAAGCGGTCTGAATCGACCAGACGGTGGTGGGATTGGTCGCCCGCTGGTAACCGGTCCAGTTGTCGGCCACTCCTCCGCTGTTGCTGCCCTCGAAGTCGCCGTTGAGCAGAACGGGGGCGGAGCATTCGTCCACCGTCAGCGTCGCCGCATTCGAGGTTGCGCTGCCGTATGCACTGGTCACCACGCACCGATAGCTCGCCTCGTCGTTGCCATCGGCGTTGCTGATCGTCAGCGTCGCGGTCGTGCAGCCGGAGTAATGGCCGCCGTTCGACAGATTCGACTGGTTCTTCTGCCACTGGTAGTTCAGCGTGCCGTCGCCCGTGGCGGTAATGCTGAAGTACGCCGTCGCCCCCGGAGCAACCGCCTGGTTCGTCGGCTGCTGGACAATCGACGGCGGATCGGACGACGTACCCGTCCGTTCCCACTTGATCGCATCCGCCCGACCCGCGTTGCCGGAGGGCGAGGAGCCCGCGCCGGTCGCCGCGTCCTGGATCACCGTATACTCGGTTCCGGCATTCAGCGTG
>JAPKGY010000243.1 GCA_026647385.1 Phycisphaerae bacterium
GGCGTGTTCAGGTATTTGGCAGCGTCATCGCCGAAAGTCCGCCCGCCAAATCCGACTATCCGCCCGTTGAGATCGTGGATGGGGAACATCAACCGGTTGCGGAATGTGTCGTAATAGCCGCCGCGCTCCCGTTCTTTGATCAGGCCGGCAGCCAGCAAAGTCTGGATCTCGATCTTGGCTCGCCGGGCTTCCTCGATCAGGATGTCGGCGCGGTCCAGCGTCAACCCGATCCCGAATTGCTCGACGCTCTCGTCGGCAATCCCCCGGCCGGCCACATACCGGCGGGCGTGCTCGCCGGCCGGACCCAGGTATTGACGACGGAAGATCTTCTGAGCCCACTCATTGGCGGCGATCAAGTCGGACTTCGACGGCCCGCGGGTTCCACCACGTACTTCGCTGTCGAGCGAGACGCCCGCCCACTCCGCCAGCATTCGCCGAGCCTCGATAAAATCCACTTTCTCGCGAAGCTGCAGGAAGGTGAAGACATCCCCTCCGGCACCGCAGCCGAAGCACTTGAAAGTCTGGCGGCCCGGATTGACCGTAAAAGACGGGGTCTTCTCCTGGTGAAACGGGCAAAGGCCCTTGAAGCCGGACCCCGCCCGGCGCAGGGTCAGATACCGCCCGATCACCTCGACGATGTCGATGTGGTCGCGGATCTGCCGGGTCAGGATTTCTCGATCGGACGCGACCAAAGGCCATCCTCAAAAAAAAGCTGGACCGGTTCCCGCAAGCCGCGGCTGTCTGTCCTCGCTACGGGCTCGTTCGCCCAGACGTAACTTTCTTTCTAGCATATGGTTAGATCGGGATACCGACGCCAACCGCTATCCGCCTCTTTTGCAGGTAGGACCCGAAAATATAGCACGAGTTTTGGGGTCGAGCAAATGAACTTAGGGTTTTGTGCGAAAAAGACTTATGGGTTGACGCTGTGAGTTCGTCCGGCCTGGAAAATGCTAAGAGGCTCTGAGAAGCCCGGGGACTAACCCCAACTCCCCGGGGGCAAAAGCTGAACGCGGGCATGCCGTTGGCTCCGTACATCCAGAGCCTGCCGCGAAAGGGGGACAGTCCCCCTCCCCCGAAGGAGTGGCGGCACCGAGCCGGGGGACCGAAGACCCTCCCGAAAGCCCGGGTTGTGCCAGCCGTGATTCGAGTCTGACTGAAATGAATCTACTGGGAGTGATGGGCCGCCTGGCACGCGTCGACCCGTTCCAATGCGGGCGACCGGCCGATCGGGTTGACTACAACGCCGGCGGGCCTCCGCGCGTCTTCCTGGAAGGGGATGCCGGGCCTGAGGGGGAGAAACGCCCTGGAGGGCCCGTGCGGTTTTCAGCGGGAGCAGATGCTGGCGGATCGAATTTGAAGTCCGAGAAAAAACGCCCGAGCGAAGCGACTGGGGCGGGCGCGCGCCAGCGATTGGAACGCCGGGCGGAAAATCGTATCTCGGTGGCACAATTGGCTTTGCGAGAGGCACGCAGCCGGGTATTCTATTGAATGTAAAGGCAGGGGAGATCCCGGCTGACCATACCAAGCCGGGCTCGCATTCGGAAGGATCGCCGGCTTGCGGAGGGGTGTCGTCGCGGACCGTCCTTTGTGCGGTACAGGTTGACTGCCGAGCGATGGGATTGTCCCACGCGCGAATTCGGGGCGTTCCGAGCCGGCAAGCCCTGGCCGCGCGATCAAACAGAGCGAGGACGCCCCCAGAGGTCAAAAACTCGTGCGGGAAAGGTCGGATCGCAAGAGGAGCGGCTGTGGCTGCGGGCAAAGCTTGACGCGTACGGGTCGGCGACGGGGAGTGCAATACCCGGTTGGGCAGACCGGGCAACGTGAGAAACTAGATTCAGGGGAAGTGAAGACATGTCAAACCTAATGGGCCGGGTGTGTGCGACGGGAATGCTGGTTGTCGGGTTTATCCTGGTGCTTCCGGGTACGTCGCCCGCTCTGCAGCCGCCCAGGCCGGGCGAGTTGGAGACATACGCTCAGGACGGCTCTTTGCCGGGGCGTATGACTCAGGGACTTCAGTTCGGCAACCATCGGACCAGCCCGCGCCTGATCTGGAATCTGCAACGCAAGCTGCTGGCGTCGGCCGGCCAGACCTCGGAGGAGATCGCCAGGCATATCGGCTATGCGCCGCCGCCCGCGTGGCAGGGCGGTCTGCCCTCCACGGGGACGGTCAAGACCCTCGTTTTGCTCGTGGATTTTCCCGATTTTCCGCATGCGACCGTTCATACTCAGGCGGACGTGGCCGGCAAGTTCTTTGGCAACGGCGATTCATCCGACTTCCCGTACGAGAGCTTGCGCAATTTTTACCTGCGATCGTCCTACTCGCAACTGACCATCGAGGGTACGGTGTTTGACTGGTACCGGGCGAAGAACAATCGCTCCTACTACGAAAACCTCGGCTTCGGCCCGGGGGAAGAGGCGCTGATGATGGAAGCCCTGGATTACTGGGACACCCAGGGCCACGACTTCAGGCAATATGACAACGACGGCGACGGCTACATCGATTCGCTCTTCTGTAAGTGGACCGGCCCGGACAACGGTTGGGCGAACTTCTGGTGGGCGTACATGTGGACCTGGCACAGCAACCCGGGCTACCGCCTCGACGGCAAGGCGATGGGTGCCTATGTCTGGTCGTGGATCGCGAATCCCGAGAGCCAGCCATACGAACCGTACGTGGACATTCACGAGACCGGCCACCTGCTCGGCCTGCCGGATCTCTACGATTACAGCGGCGGGGTCGGACCGGACGGCGGCGTCGGCGGCCTGGACATGATGGATTACAACTGGGGCGATCACAACTGCTTCTCGAAATACATGCTCGATTGGCTCGTCCCCACGCAGATCGGCGCCGGTTTGCAGACCAAGGCGCTCAATCCCTCCGGAACGTCCAAGGACTGCGTTCAACTGATGCCCGGCCTGACGCCGGGTACGCTGTTTGGCGAGTTCTTCATGGTCCAGTATCGAAAGCGCTCCACGGGCAACGACCCCTCCGATTATCCGACCGATGGCCTGCTCATCTGGCACGTCGACTCGAGGCTGGATTCACAGAACTACGATTTCGCCTGGGACAACTCCTATACGTCGCACAAATACGTTCGCCTCATGGAGGCGGACGGTCTCGAGGAGATCGAGCAGGACTACCTGGCTGACGCGGGTGACTTCTACCAGCCCGGCCGGTCCTTCGGGCCGAACACTTTTCCGAACAGCCGCGACTACCAGGGACAGGACACCGGAGTCTTCGTGAATCAGATCACCTATGCGGGAACCGCGATGAGTGCTCTGTTCGGTGTAACCGGAGGATGCCCGAACGATCCGGCGAACGATGCGGATGGGGACACCCTGGGCGACCTCTGTGACAACTGTCCGTCCGTATACAACCCCTCTCAGAGCGACGGCGACGGGGACATGGCCGGCGACGCGTGCGATACCTGCCCGGGGTTGGCGGATCCAGCGCAGGAGGACGGCGATCGCGACGGCAAGGGCGACTTGTGCGACAATTGCCCTGGCATCGCCAACGGCGGCCAGCAGGATAGGGATCGCGACGGTGTGGGCGACGTCTGCGACATCTGCCCGACGATTTACGATCCCGCGCAGAGCGATGCGGACGGCGACGGCAAGGGCAACGCCTGCGACAACTGCCCGAGCGCCGCGAACGTCGACCAGGCGGATTCGGACGGCGACGGCAAGGGCAACGTTTGCGACAATTGCGTCGGCGTGTCGAATCCCGACCAGGCGAATCACGACGGGGATGCCGTCGGGGATGCCTGCGATCCGCAGAGTATGTTCGTCAGTCCGGACAAGGGCATGGACATCCTGGAGACGGCCGGCGCGTACCTGCCCGATCACCAGACCTACACCGTGACCAACACGGGGACCGACGTTCTGCCCTGGTCGGTCTCGGTGCAGATGCCCGGCGCGGGGGTCGGCGACTGGCTCAGCATCGTTCCAGCGAACATGGGAGGTACGCTGCTGCCGGGCCAGTCGGCCTCGTTCGACCTCGTGGTGAACGCGAACGCGAACGCGCTCCCGGAGGGCTTCCACGATGGATTGCTCAGGGTGCAGTGCGGTTTATCGCCGAACGCCGACGTGACCGAACATACCCTGACGCTGACCAAGCCGGGCGGCGGGCTTGTCATCTACGTCAATCCGGCGGCGACCGGGCAGGATACGGGTACCAGTTGGACGAACGCGAAGCGCAACCTGCAGGACGCATTGGTGGCGGCCGACGCGTGGTTATTCGCCGGCGGGAGCAGTTGCAGCATTTGGGTGAAGGGCGGCGTCTACCGGCCTGACGTCGGCGCGGGACAGGCCCCCGGCTCGCGCGCGTCGACGTTCACCCTGCGCAACAACGTGGCCATTTACGGCGGGTTCGCGGGTACCGAGGGGGCCATGTCCGAGCGCGTCCTGGGAGCGCATGAGACGATTCTCAGCGGTGATCTGCTGGGCAACGATACCGGAACACTCGCCGATTCGTCGCGGTCGGAAAACGCCTACCACGTGGTGACGGCCAATGGCGTCGGCGGATCGGCCGTGCTCGACGGCGTCACGGTCAAGGGCGGCAACGCGAGCAATACGTCCGGATCCCACGGTTACGGGGGCGGCATCCGTATTTTGAACGCGAGCCCGAGGATCAGCCGCGCCGTCCTGACGCGCAACACGGCTGCCCGTCTCGGCGGGGCCGTGTACGTGGAGGGAACAAGCAGCGCGCCGGTCATGGCCTGGTGTACGCTTCTCGACAACCGCGCGGGTGTGCCCGGGGTCCTGGCACGCAGCGGCGGCGGCGTGTATATAACGCAAGGCCGGGTGCTTTTCGGCAACTGTTACTTCCTCGGCAACGTGGCCGGTGCGGGCACCAACTCGAACGGCGGGGCGGTGGCGGCCGTGAACGCCGACGTTCGTGCGGTCAACTGCGTCTTCAGCGGGAACGCCTCCGCGTCCTGCGGCGGCGCAACCTACGCGCAGGGCGCCCTCGTCGAGCTGATGAGCTGCACTTTGAGCAACAACGCCTCGAACGAGGGCGGCGGCGCTTATGCGGTCGCGTCATCCGCGAGCACGTTCGTGCAGAACTCAATCCTCTGGGGCAACCTGGGGCAGGGAGCCCCGCCCGCGTCCGAAATCACCGGGCCGTACACCAACGTGTATAGCGACATCCAGGGTGATCCGGATTGTCCCAGGCCGGACGACGGCCAGTGCCCCGCTCCGGCCTTCGTCGATGCGGACGGACCGGATGATCTCGCCGGTACGATGGATGACAATCTTCGTCTGACCGCGGCTGCCTACCTGGTGGATGGCGGGACCAACGAGGACCTCTTCAACGACGAGTGTGATCTCGACGGCGACGGCGATATCGACGAGACGACCCCCGTGGATCTCGACGGCGGGCCGCGGCGGGTCAACCATCCGTGCGTCGACGATACGGGCGTGGATATCGTCACCCCCGTCAGCGCGATCATCGACCTGGGTGCGTACGAGTTCCAGAGCGATTGCAACAATAACGGCATCCCGGACACCGAGGAGTGCAATCCCACCACCGACGTCAACCAGAATCTGGCGCTCGACGTGTGTGAGATCGACCCCGCCTGCGGCAACCGCGGTGACTGCAACGACAACAAGGTGCCGGATGATTGGGACCTGGCCTCGGGGACCAGTCTGGACCGTACGTCGCTCAAGAACAACCCGCCGCCGTTCAACAGCCTGCAGCCGAACGGCATACCCGATGAGTGCGACATGGCCTCGGGATACGATCCCGACTGCAACGGCAACGGCATCCCGGACAGTTGCGATCCGGTTATCGACTGCGATGCGAACGGCGTGATCGA
>JAPKGY010000244.1 GCA_026647385.1 Phycisphaerae bacterium
GCGCTGGTGGCCGCCAACATCTCGCGCCACATGCTCGCGGTGCTGCAGGACAAGCCCAAGAACTGGCGCCCCCTCATCTACTGCTGGCGCGGCGGCCAGCGCAGCGGCTCATTCACCACCTGGCTGCGCATTCCGGTTCTGTTCTTCGAGTCGCTTGAGCGCCTCCGCCAGCGGCTTGATCAGACCGTTGATCGCCTCCTGGTGCTTGCCGAGATTGCCCTTGGTATCGACGAGGACGTTCTCGAGCGTTTTCTTGGCGGCGGCCAGGAATTGCTCGGCATTGACCTGCAGCGCCTTGGCGGACAACGCCTCGAAGCTCTCCTTGAGCTTCTTCTCCGCCTCCGCCAGCAGTTGGCGCTCCTCCTGCAACCGTTTTTCGGTCTCCTGCACGCGGGTCTCCGCCGTCACGCGGATCTGCCTCTCGGCATCGATCTCCCGGCGCAGCGATTCGACGGCCTGCTCGCGCTGGCGGACCTGCTCGCGAAGCTCGTTGACCGTGCTGGAGGCGGCCGCCAGCTCCGACTGCAATTGTGCCTGCTCGCGTGCCGCGCCCGCCCGCGCCCGCGCGGTCACCAACGCCCAGACGGCGGCCCCACCGAGGATCGCACCCAGAACAAAAAAGATGACCTCTGCCATGAATTGCTCCCACTTGACGGCCCACCACTATACGCCCAACTGCGTCCGGTCTCCAGGCGGCAGGTCGCCAGGCCGACCCAGGCACCGCCGCTTCACACCGGGCACGCCCCCCGTTACGCTGGTGACATCAAGGCAGGAGGACGATATGGCGAAGCGGACGATCAAGATGGCGTTGATTGGCGGCGGGATGTTTGGCCGAGGGGTCGTCCTGCGGTCGTTGGCCGACATCGAGCGGTGCGGCATCACGCCCTATCTGGGCACCGCCGGCCTGGACGCCCACGCCCGCGAACTGGCTGACGTTCATTTCCAGGTGGTCGCCGTCGGCGAACTGTCGGAAAAAAACGCCCGGTCCATGGTCGAGACTTACTCCGCCTGGGTCCCCCGGAGCAAGGTTGAGCCTCACTGGGGCGAAACGCCCTGGGACTCGATCCTGGATCGGGATCGCCCGGACGTTCTGTTCATCGCCACGCCCGACCATCTGCACACGCCTCCGATCCTGGCCGCCATCCAACGTGGGGTCCACGTTGTGGCGGAAAAACCCCTCGCTCTCAAGCTCGCCGACGCCCGGGAAATCATCGCGAAAAGCCGCGAGGCCGGCACCGTGGTGGCCGTCGACATGCACAAACGCTACGACAGCTTCCTCCGCAGCGCGTTCGTGGACGTCGTCCCAAGGCTGGGGGATCTACTCTATGGCCGGGCGGTGCTCGAAGAGCCTTTGAGAGTCTCGACCTCCGTATTCAAATGGGCCGAGCACAGCAACCCGTTCAGCTACGTCGGCGTACACTGGACCGATCTGTTCGCCCATTACCTCAAGGTCAGGCCGGTCTCGCTCTACGCGGTCGGGCAGAAAAAGCTGCTCGCGGGCTGGCGCGACGAGAATCATCCCCATGGAATCAACACTTTCGACGCCCTGCAGGTCAGCGTGCAGTACGACAACGGCCTGAACGTCCAATACGTCAACGCATGGATCAACCCCGAGGAATTCGAAGGCGCGGTCAACCAGGAGATGGAGATCATCGGCTCGCTGGGCCGCGTTTTCGTGGACCAGCAGGACCGGGGCATGCGATCGACCATCATCGGCGACGGCTCGCGCACACACAATCCGCACTTTCAGGCGGAAGTGCCGTCGGCGGGCCGGACCGGGAACTGTTCCTGCATCGGTTATTGCAAGGATTCGCTGGTGGCCGGTCTCGACGCAGCCGCCCGCGTGGCCCTGGGCCTTGCCGACCGCGCCGCGATCGCCGGGACGTATCCGGACGCCGAATCGGCGCTCAGTTGCGTGGCCATCCTCGAAGCGGCGGCCGAAGTCGCGGCGGCGAACGACGAGTATCGGACGCGCGGCCAGGGTATGCCGGTCAGCGCCCGATTCAAGGGGGATGATTTCGAGATCGTCGAACCGAGCCACGTGTGATAGGATAAGGAGTTCGAGCACACACACGGGAGAGGCGCGATTGGATCGAATCGGGTAAAACGCTCCCCTGTGGGTCGCGGCTGAACACAACACGGGGGGCAAGCCTTGCTCACTGCGAACCTGATCGCCGTCCTGGTGTACCTGACGGGACCCGCCGTTGCCCCGGCGTCTCAGCCGACCGGCGACCCGCGCAATATCCGCACGGGCGCGACCATCCCCGACGAAGGTTATTGCGATCAGCCCTACGTGGTGATCACCCAGGACGGAAACTGGCTCTGCACGATGACGACCGGCAAGGGCGAGGAAGGCCAGCAGGGTCAACACATCGTAGCCACCATCAGCGCGGACCAGGGCAAGACCTGGTCGCCGCTGATCGACATCGAGCCGGCCGACGGCCCCGCGGCGTCGTGGGCCATGCCCCTCCTCATGCCGACCGGCCGGGTCTACGTCTTCTACGATTACAACGGCGATCGCGTCGACAGCATCGGCGACCAGAAAATCAGCCGAGCCGACATGCTCGGCTGGTACGTTTACAAATACTCGGACGACAACGGCAAAACGTGGTCCAGCCACCGATTCCGCCTGCCCGTGCGCGAAACCGAGTACGATCGTGAAAACGACTGGGGCGGCAAAGTGCAGATGTTCTGGGGCATCGGCAAGCCCATCGTCGCCGGCCAAAGCGTCTACCTCGGATTCAGCAAGATCGGCAAGTATCTGATCGACAAGAGCGAAGGCTGGTTCTTCCGCTCGGACAACCTTCTGACCGAGCCCGACCCGAACAAACACGTGTGGCAAATGCTGCCCGAAGGGGACGTCGGCCTGCGCAGCCCGAAAGGCCCGATCGCCGAGGAGCAAAACCTCGTCGCCCTCGGCGACGGCTCCCTCTACACCGTCTATCGCACCGTCGCGGGGCATCCGTGCCACGCCTACAGCCGGAACGGCGGCAAGACCTGGACACCGGACGCCTTCGCGACCTACACGCCCGGCGGAAGACTCATCAAGCACCCGCGCGCGTGCCCGCGACTCTGGAAGACCAACAACGGCAAGTACCTGCTCTGGTATCACAATCACGGCGGAGTCGATTTCACGCAACGCAACCCGGCCTGGATCACCGGCGGCGTCGAGAAGGACGGCTCCATTCACTGGTCTCAGCCGGAAATCCTCCTTTACGACCCCAACGCGGACGTCCGCATGAGCTATCCCGACCTCATCGAGCAGGACGGACGTTATTGGGTGAGCGAAACGCAGAAAACGGTCGCGCGAATTCACGAAGTCGACCCCACCCTGCTCGAAGGCCTGTGGAGCCAGGAAACCAACAAAACGCTCGCCCGCCGAGGCCTCGTGCTCGAACTGTCGGCCGGCCAGAAAAGGCCCGAAACCGTGCCCATGCCCAAGCTTCCCCCGCTCCGCGACGGAAACGGATTCGCAATCGACCTGTGGCTGACGCTCGACAACGCCAAACCCGAACAGCCCCTGCTCGTCGCCGTCGACGATGAAGCCCGCGGCTTTTACGTCGCGACCGGCTCGAAATCCTCGATCCGACTCGGACTCCGCGACGGCATGGGGCAGGTGTATTGGGACAGCGACCCGGGTACCCTGGTACCCAAACGACTTCAGCACGTGACCCTCATCGTGGACGGCGGCCCGCGAATCATCAGTTTCGTGATCGACGGCATCCTGTGCGACGGCGGCGCCGCCCGGCAGTACGGATGGGGACGGTTCCCCTCGACCTGCACGAACGTGTCCGGCAAGGGGCCGATCCGGCTGGGACCGGGGATGGACAGGCAACTGAAGGCGCTTCGAATTTACGATCGCGTCCTGCGCACCTCGGAAGCGGTGGGCAATCACCAGGCCGGGCTTCAGTAGGGGGAGAATCAACCGCCATGGTTTGGGCTTGCACCGGAACACACGCTTTACAACGATTGCGGGTTCTGGTCTGGGCAGCGGTCGCCGGGGCGATCCTGTCGACCGGGGCCTGCCTGCCGATCCCCGACTCAGTCGACGAGAGCATCGTGATCGATACGGACGATTACGACGTGCTGCTCGACCGGTACACGAACTCGTACCGCGATTACGGCTGCGGCATGCAACTGATGACCGAAAGCGATCAATCTTACATCGGCTTTACGGACGTGATTTCCAACGCGCGATCGACGATCGACATCGAGACGCTGAACTTCGACGACGAAAGCAAGAGCCCCGAAAACCTGGGTCTGGCCTTCGCCCGGGTGCTCGCGGACAAAGCGCGGACCGGCGTGCGGGTGCGCGTGCTTCTCGACGGCCTGACTCACGCCGCGATCGGCAACATCGAAGCCAATCGGGTGATGCTGGACGCCGGTATCGACGTCCGCGAATATCAGCCCGAACGGGCCGACCTCTCGACGGCCGACCTGCTCTTCCGCATGCACAAGAAGATCCTGGTCGCCGACGGCGAACGGGCGATCATCGGAGGCTCCAACTACGGCTACCGCTACCAGGGGCCTTCGCAGTGGCGCGATACGAACGTCCTGCTGACCGGCCCGATCGTCACCACGCTCCAGCATGAGTTCAACTACGACTGGGATAACCGCACGGCCCCGGCGCTGCTGCTGCTCCAATCGCCGGCCACCGCCCCTTCGGCCGGCGACGTCGTCCTCCGCGCGATCGATCAGAAACCCAGCGAGGACGACTTCGACATCAACAACGCGGTCCTCATCGGCCTGCGGCTCGCCAAACGCCGCGTCGACGTCGAAGCCCCCTACTTCAACCCGACCCCCTGGCTGCTCGATGAGATGTCCGACGCCGTCGCCCGCGGCGTCGAAATCCGCGTCCTGCTCAACTCGGAAACCTCCAACGACGTGCCTCAGACCTATTACGCCGATGCCGCCCTGTTCGATACCATCCTCCAGCGGGGAATTCGGCTCTTCCTGTGGAACCGCACCACGCGCACGATGCACTCCAAGGCGATGATCGTCGACGACGCGATGGCGATGGTCGGCACGTACAACTTCAACGCCCGCAGCATCCTGTGGGACACGGAAAACGCGATCTTCTCGACCCACCCAACCGTCATCCAAATGATCGACCAGATGATCCAGAACGATTTCGCCCACGAAACCGTTCTCGAGATCGACCGGGAATGGGTCCGGAACCAGCCGGCCTCCGACCAACTGAAATGGAGACTCTACAGCCTGTTCTCGCCCTTGTTCTGAGATGGACCGCCTTTTCGCGGTCCGCAACCCACGAGGAACCTTCCGGGAAAACATGCGCTCAAATCGCATGGTTGCTTCGCGGTGAGATCCCAAGGCAGCCTTCAGCCGCAACCCAACCCGCGGCAAGGGCTTCCAGCCCGTGTTCCCACGGGCAAGATGCCCCGGCCGCGACCCCCGCGCACCAGGCACCCCCGTGGGGACGCAAGGTTCTGATCCATCCACGTTCGGGTGCAGCACGGCGAAACGGCCAAGCCCTCGCGGCGCGCCGCTTTTCGTCTTCGTCGAGCATCGCAGGTCGGTCGGGCCAGTCAATTGGCCGGTCGGGTGGCGGTTTCGTCGAGGACCGCTTCGCGGAGCCAGCCGATCACGCGGAGGAGTTCCAGGTAATAGACCTTGCGGTTGTAGGTTTCGCCGGCCATCTGGAGCTGCGCGGAAAGCAACTGTAATTGGGCGGTCAGGCTTGTAAGCCCGGTTGGCTCTATCGGCAAATTGACAACGACTGTGGTATGATTTGTAATTACCTTAATGACGGTTTGATGCGTTGCGGTATTGCCGATGTAAATTAC
>JAPKGY010000245.1 GCA_026647385.1 Phycisphaerae bacterium
TACTATTACGATGAGTTGACCCGTCTGTATCGCCGACACGTGACCCCGGGCTTGGCCGTGCTCGAACTCGGCTGCGAGGGGGGTGACCTTCTGGCTGGGTTGCAGCCGGCGCACGGCGTCGGGCTGGATTCGGATCCCGCGTTGATCGAAGCTGCCCGGCGGCGACATCCGGAGTTGACGTTCATCGCCGGGGACGTGGACCGGTTGCCGCCGGGCGAGACGTTTGACGCGATCGTGATCTGCAACGCGGTCGGGCACATGCGGGACGTGCAGAAGACGTTGGCCTGCCTGCAGCCGTTTTGCCGGCCGGACACCCGGGTCATCGTGGCGTATCACAACGCGCTGTGGGAGCCGATCCTGATGCTCGGAAGTCGGCTGGGTCTGCGCCGGAGGACGCCGAACCTGAACTGGCTGTCGCGCGACGATCTGGCCAATCTGCTCATGCTGGCCGGCTACGATACGGTTTCGACTTTCTGCGAGATCCTGTTGCCCAAGGCGCTGCCGCCGGTGTCGAGCTTTTTGAATCGCTTTCTGGTTAAGTTCTGGCCTTTCAAGCACCTCGCCCTGGCTTTTCTGGTGGTTGCCCGGCCGCGCAGGCCGGCGCTCGATCGCGAGCGGGCGACGGTGAGCGTGGTCGTGCCCACGCGCAACGAGCGCGGCAACGTCGCGTCGATCGTCGCGCGTACGCCGACGATGGGCGCGGGGACCGAGATCATCTTCGTCGACGGCTGGTCGACGGACGGAACGCCCGAGGAGGTTCAGCGCTGCATCGCCGCCAACCCGGGCCGCCCCATGCGGCTGATCCCGCAGGAGGGGGCTCGCGGCAAGGGGCAGGCGGTCCGTCAGGGCTTCGCGGCCGCCGCCGGAGACGTGCTGATGATCCTCGACGCGGACATCACCGTGGCTCCCGAGGATCTGCCCAAGTTCTTTGACGCCCTGGCCGACGGATTGGGCGAATTCATCAACGGCACGCGCCTGGTGTATCCCATGGAAACCCAGGCGATGCGTTTCCTGAACAAGTGCGGGAACCGGTTCTTCAGCGGGTTGTTCACCTGGCTGATCGGGCAGCGTTTCCGCGATACTTTATGCGGAACGAAGGTGCTCACACGGAGCAATTACGAGCGCATCGCAGCCAGGCGGGCCGAGTTGGGCAAGCTCGATCCGTTCGGGGACTTTGACCTGATCTTCGGGGCCGCCCGGAGCGACCTGAAGATCATCGAGATTCCCGTTCGTTACGGCGCGCGGACGTACGGGCAAACCAACATCAGTCGTTTCCGTGATTTTTGGCTGCTGCTGGCGATGAGCTGGCGGGCGTTTCTGAAGATCAAGTTGCGATAATGGCCATGATCGACTTTGCGAAGGATCGTTTTCTGGTTTCCGGCGGCGCGGGCTTCCTGGGCTCGTTTGTTTGCGAGAAGCTGCGCGCGCGGGGCGTGTCGCCGGATCGGCTCGTGGTGCCCCGTCGTCGCAATTACGATCTGACGAGCGAACAGGCCGTCCGGAGTCTGTACGCCGACTCCCGTCCGGACGTGGTCATCCATCTGGCGGCGGAGGTCGGCGGGATCGGGGCCAATCGGGCGAATCCCGGCCGATTTTTTTTCGCCAACCTGGCGATGGGCCTGCACATGATCGAGCGCGCACGGCTGGCCGGCGTAAGGAAGTTCGTTCAGATCGGAACGATCTGTGCCTATCCGAAGTTCACGCCCGTGCCGTTCCGGGAAGAGGACTTGTGGTCCGGCTATCCCGAGGAGACGAACGCGCCATACGGAATCGCGAAGAAGGCGTTGCTGGTGATGTGCCAGGCCTATCGACAGCAATATGCGTTGAACGCGATCTACCTGCTGCCGGTGAATCTGTATGGTCCGCGGGACAATTTCGATCCGGCAACGTCGCACGTGATTCCGGCGCTGATCCGCAAGTGCGTCGAGGCGGTCCGCCGCGGTGATGACGGAATCGTCTGCTGGGGCGACGGCTCGCCAACCCGCGAGTTCCTGTACGTGGAGGATGCGGCCGAGGGCATTCTTCTGGCGACGGAGCGTTACGACGCGGGCGAGCCGGTCAATATCGGCAGCGGGCGGGAGATCTCGATCCACGATCTGGCGGCGTTGATCGCCCGGCTGACCGGCTTTGCCGGTCGAATCGAATGGGACACGACCCAGCCGAACGGACAGCCGCGCCGGTGCCTGGAAGTAACGAGAGCCCGTGAGCTGTTCGGATTCACGGCTGCGACCGACTTCGAGACCGGCTTGAGGCGCACGGTGGAGTGGTATCGAGGGGCAGCCGGAGTGGAGGGTTGAGAGGGGAGGGTGGAGAAGGCACAAGCGGAAAAGGCAGAAAGGCACAAAGGGACTACGAGAGAGGAAAGATCGCGTATTCCTTTCCCTCTGTGCCTTTGGGCCTGTTGCCTTTGTGCCTTCTCCATTCACTCTGCATAGGCTTGGAGGTACGGCATGAAGACGGCACTGATCACCGGCATTACGGGGCAGGACGGGTCCTACCTGACCGAGTTGTTGCTGAGCAAGGGTTATCTGGTCCATGGGGTCATCCGCCGAAGCAGTTCGTTCAATACCGGCCGACTGGACGCGGTGTACCAGGACCCGCACGTCGAGGCGGCCCGGCTGTGTCTGCACTACGGCGATCTGTCGGACTCGTCGATGCTGGCGTCGCTGATCCGGCGGATCGAGCCGCAGGAGATCTACCATCTCGGCGCCCAGAGTCACGTCCGAGTCAGCTTTGACATGCCCGAATACACCGCGGACGTGAGCGGCCTGTCGTGCATTCGGCTGCTCGAGGCGATCCGCGACGCGAAGGTGGCCTGCCGATTTTACCAGGCATCCAGCAGCGAGATGTTCGGCTCGTCGCCGCCGCCGCAGAACGAGAATACGCCGTTCGCCCCGCGAAGCCCGTACGCCATCGCCAAGCTGCACGCCTACTGGACCACGTTGAATTATCGTGAGGCGTACGGCATGTATGCGGTGAACGGCATCCTGTTCAATCACGAGTCG
The DNA here is from genome assembly GCA_026647385.1 of Phycisphaerae bacterium. GTDB lineage: Bacteria > Planctomycetota > Phycisphaerae > UBA1845 > PWPN01 > JAPKGY01. Next base: position 3,006 of record JAPKGY010000245.1, read on the forward strand.
CCGCGCCGCGGGCCGACGTTCGTGACCCGCAAGATCACCCGGGCGGTCGCGAAGATCGTGGCGGGTCGGCAGAAGCACCTGTATCTGGGGAACCTCGACGCGAAACGCGACTGGGGATATGCGCCCGACTATGTCGAGGCGATGTGGCTCATGCTGCAACAGGATGCGCCCGAGGATTACGTGGTCGCGACCGGCGAATCGCACACCGTGCGGGAGTTTCTGGAAGCCGCTTTCGCCCTGGTGAACCTGAAGTCCGAGGACTACGTGCGGATCGACCCGCGATACTACCGGCCTACCGAGGTCGATTCGCTGCTGGGCGACGCGGCCAAGGCCCGCCATAAACTTGGCTGGGCGCCGCGGACCACGTTCGGCGAACTCGTGCGGATCATGGTTGAGGCCGATCTCAAGGCTGAGGGGGTATTGTTGGCCAAGGGGTGATTTCGCGCGCGCCGAACGCCGCGTGTGGCCGGTATGCTCCGCGAGTATGTTCGCGTGTCACCCGCACGCGACGATGGGCCGCAATGGGAGACGGGCATCTTTCCGCAGGTGCGTCGCCGTGGCGACTGACCTGCGGAGAGATGGCCGCGCCACAACGAAACTCTTGTACTGGAGACGGCAGGAGCCCATTTCACCGGATCCCGCTGGCGCATGCCCCTTTGGTACGGATGGGCCCATTGCGGGCGGGATGCTTGCCCCGTTCTTGTCGGCATGAAGTCGCCTCGTTATCGTGGTCGGCCATGGCAGCTTCCGTTCTGCGGCATGCCCGGGTGATCTCGATCCTCACGATTGTCTCGCGCATCGCGGGGCTCGCGCGCGACATGGCTTTCAGTTATTGCTACGGGACGACCTCGGAAATGTCCGCGTTCGCCCTGGCGTTCCAGATCCCGAACCTGTTCCGCCGACTGTTCGGCGAAGGCGCGTTATCGGCGGCGGCCATCCCCGTCCTCACCGAATCGCTGCACCGTGAAGGCCAATCGGAGATGGCCGTCGTCGTGGGCCGGCTGATCGGCCTGCTGCTGGCGGTCCTGATTACGCTCTGCGTCTTCGCGGAGATCGTCATCGCCGGCCTCTATGTTTATTACCAGTCGCAGACGGATACCGCGCTGGCCCTCGAGCTGTCGGCGGTGCTGATGCCGTTCATGATTTTCATCTGCACGGGCGCGCTGCTGGGGGGCATCGAAAACGTTTACGGCCGGTTCGCTCTGCCCGCGTCGATGCCGACGGTCATCAACATCGTCCAGATCGCCGCGGCTCTGACGGCCCCCCACATCCTGCCCGGAAACATTCGAGCCCAACTATACCTGCAGTGCGGTTCGGTGCTGATCGGCGGGCTCCTCCAGTTGTGGCTGCAGTGGTGGGGCGTCTGGCGGTGCGGCGTACACTTCCGGCTCAGCCTCGACTGGCGTCACCCAGCCATCCGGCGCATCGGCCTGACCATGATCCCGATGACCGTCGGCCTGGGCGTCGTTCAGCTCAATGTGCTCATGGATTCCATGATCGCCTGGTGGTTTGTGTACGATCCGCCCGTGGGCGGCTTGGAGGGCGAGAGGCCGGGGACGGCCATCCTCTATTTCGCGATCCATCTGTACCAGTTCCCGCTGGGCGTGTTCCTCATCGCCTTGGCGACCGCGATCTTCCCGACGCTCTCGAAGTACGCAGCCGCCAAGGACCTGGTCGGGCTGCGAGACACGCTCGCGCGCGGCATCCGCGTCGCCCTGTTCATTTCGATCCCCTGCATGGCCGGCCTGATTCTCGTTCGCGAACCGATGGTCCGGCTGCTGTTCGGCCGGGGCCAATTCAACCTGATCCCCGACGCCGATCACCGTGTTGCCCTGGCGCTGTCCATGTTTGTCAGCGCGCTTTGGGCCTACGGGTTGAATCACCTGCTGACCCGTGCGTTTTACTCCCTCCAGGACGCCAAGACGCCGATGAAAATCGCCGTCGGCAGCGTCTTTCTGAATCTGGCCCTCAATCTGATCCTGGTGCAAACGTCGCTGCGGGAGGCCGGGCTGGCGCTGTCCACTGCGATCAGCGCGGTGGCCCAGTTCCTGGTTATGGCCTTCGTCCTGCGGAAACGACTTGGTCGAATGGGCTGGCGACGCACGATCCCCAGCGCGATGCGGACGGTGGCGGCCTCACTGGTGATGATCGCCGCCGTGGTGGCGGTGGATCATTGGCTCGCGGGTTCCCGCGATGCGATTCGGCTGACTGCAATGATCGCCGTCGGCGGCGCCACGTTCGCTGTGGCTGCCCTGGCGCTGCGCTGCGAAGAGTTCCACGACGTTCTTCATCGCTAAGCGCCGGTAATGCGGCGAAGGGGAGAAGGGGAAAAGGTCCAAAGGCACGGATGGAACAGGCACCCGCCACGGCGGGTAAACTCCGGCACAGAGGGACCAGGAGAGAGGCAAGATTGCGTAGTCCTTTCCCTTTGTGCCTTCCCACCGCATTCACCACTCGCCCATGACTATCCTCAGCCCGCGTTGTCGCGCCGCGCGTCGAAGGTCGGCACTTTCATTTGCTCGCCGGTCTTGCGCGCCGATGCATCCGCGACGATGCCGGGCGCGGTCATGGCGAGGGCTTCATGGATGTTCACCGTCGGTTCGCGGTCCTCGACGATGGCGGCGATGAATTCGTGGGTGAGGAAGGTGTGCGAGCCGCCGTGGCCGCTGTCGTGCCGCAGGGGTTTGGGAAGTCGTTCCCAGTAGTTGGGCGCCTCGGTCCAGTCGGGTGCGTTCTTCCCTCGGACGGCGAACGGCTGCTTGCTCGACGCCGGCATGAACAGGGAC
>JAPKGY010000246.1 GCA_026647385.1 Phycisphaerae bacterium
GAACCCGGTCTCCTGCACCTTCCGGGCGCCCTGCCCCACGGCGCCGGAGTGAGAGATCGCCGCTTCCTGCAGCAGCTTTACCAGAACACGGGGCGGCGGGCCAGATCGAGACGAGCCGGGCGACCGCTCCGACCTTCCATCTTCCACTGCTTCGTTGCCATCGGTCCGTAACCTCCAACACACCCTGCTCGAACCGCAGAGTCAACTCGCGTCGTTTTTCCTTGGGGCACATCCCTGCCCCTGGTTCCTCGTTTGCGGCACCTTCGAATAGACCCGATCGAGGATGAGGCCAGCGTGCGCAAAGTCCATCTTCACTGAGACCCTTCGCTTATACCCGTCTCCTGCCGCGCCAGTTTCAGCTTCATCACCTCCTGGTAGACCATCGGCTGGCTTTGCTCCATCAGGGGCGCGCAGTTCTGGAGCGGCTCGCCCAAAGGATGGAACCAAAGCCGGCCATCCTTCTCCGCGGTGACCGCCCCGTCCGGGTTGACGTAAACGAGCGTTCCGTTGTACATGGCGTCTCCGACCGCCTTGTACTCGTCCAGACCGGGCTGGGCCGGGTTCTCCAGCACCGCCAACTGCCCTCGAGGCGAACTCAAGAGGCGTCCCAAAACAAACGCGGCATCCCGGGGCGGAGGCGGAGGCGGTTCGACTTTCGGAACCCGATGCGGTTCGGGAGGAGCCGGCACGGACTGCGGCCGCGGATCTTGTCGCCGCACGATTACCGGCGGCGGTTCCCACGGCTGGAACAGTTTCTTCTCCAGCCAGGGCTGATAGTCGGCCAGACTCGTTCCCTCCGGGCGCGAGGTCGGCTTGCGTTCGGCCGGGTCCAGCGTCGCAGGCCTGATCTGAGGCACCAACTCGCACGAAGGCAACAGCAGCGTGTCCACGTAGGCCGTCAACTTCAGCACGCCGGGCTTCTGAGACTTGTCATCCCGGCGCGTCGGCTTGTTCACCTGGTCCAAAGTCAGGGACTTGACCCGCACCGCATACGGCAGGCGGTGGAGTTCGAGCATGAAGTTCGCGATGTCGTCGATCCGGCCTTGCCCGGTGATCGAGGCATTCAAAGTCCGGACCCCGTTACGCAGCCAACGCTTCGGCGTACTCTCCAAGGTCACCTCCACCGGGAAACCGCATTGGGCACCCAGCTTCTCGAGTTCGCCGCGCCAAAGGGTGGTGGCCTCATTGGAGTCCATGGAAAGAGTCTGGCTTCCCGCGTCGAGCCATTCTCTCTGAACGATGCCGGCCAGGGTCCGTTCGGTTTCCGCCTTTTCGAGATCGCGTTTCAATTGGACGATCTGGGTGTCGTACCACTTGAGGGCGGCAAAGTATCTTCCGGCGACGACCTTCACGACCAGCAGCCCCGCCGCCAAGCCCACCAGGATCAGAAGCATTCGCTCACGAGAATTCATGCCTGCACGTCGCTCCGAGAGTCTCTACGACCCTTGCTTCGTTTCCTTCATCTCCTGCAACTCGATGATCACCTTGTCCTTGACCGGATAGTCGGGCAACCGGCTGTCCTCCTTGTTGCCGACCTTCGCCTGATAGAGGGGGCGCCCCTTGGCGTCCTTGAGCTCGGCCACGTTGAGGACGATGCCGGCGGCCACCGTCTCCTGCTTGGTCACCATGTCCAGGCTGAGCGTCCCCTTTTCGTTGCACTCCAGGCGGGTGATGTAACCCTCCTGGTTGGAGGGAAAAGCTTCGGCCAAGCGCTTGAACTTGTCGATCCAGACGATGTTCTTCGCCTGCCACGCCCGCACGTCGTCCATGCGGTCGAACAGTTCCTTGCGGGCCTTCTGGTCCGAGTTCACTTCCCGGATCACGGCTTTGATCCGGTTGATCTCCGCCTTGCGGCCCTTGAACGGTTGATAGGCGAGCACGCCGCCCGCGACGACGAACAGCGCGACCGTCGCGACGAGCATCGGCCGCTGGCGTTTCCGTTCCCGCTCGACGGCTTCGGGCTCCTTGGGATTGAGGAAGTCGAAAGAGTTTTCAGCCTCTTTCAGGCTGCTCAACGCCAGGCCGACGACCGCGCTGAACGGGGCGGTCGACATCTCCTTGGACCGCCGCCAGGCGACGATCTCCGGGACCTCGTAGACCCGCGCCGGGGCCGCGAACCGCTGCTCGAACCGTTCGATGACCTGCTCGTCCGGCCCCCCGGTTCCCGCGATGACCACCCGGTTGATCGTGGAACCGGGCGAGGTCATGCGGTAGGCCTCGACCGTCCGGCCCACCTCGATCAACAGGGCGTCCAGGGGTAAGGGACGCGGCCCCGGTTCGTCCAGCAGCCGAACGGTATCTCCCGCGAGGGTCGGTTGGGCCGCGCCGGTGTCGGTGTCGGTCAGTCTGGCGGTCAGCCCTTCGGGAGGGACGGAGACCGAAGCCGCCCGCGAATACATGAGCCGGCCCTCGGCGACGACGTTGATCTCCGTCATCGTCGGGCCGATGTCCACCATCAACACGCGGTCCGTCGAGGTCGGCTCGGGGAGCAGCGCCGCGACGTTGGCGTAAGGCCGCAGTCCGATGCGCTCCGGCTTCAGCCCCGCGTTGACCACCGTCTGGCGATACCGCTCGACCACCGCGGTCCGAACAGCCGCGACCCAGATTTCGCACATGCCTTCCTTGGCGCCCGGGGACATCGCGAAATCCACGACCGCCTGATCCTTGGCGAAGGGCAGTTCCTTGGCCGCCTGGACGTGCACCATCGCGGCAATCTCTTCCTTCGAACCGCGCGGCAGCGTCATGGACGTGAACACGGCTTCCTGACGGGGCACGTCGACGATCGCCCGACGCGTCCGGATGCGATGTTCAGCCAGCGTGCGCCTCAGGAACGCCCCCATTCCGACCGGGTCGCGGGGATCGGTCTCCGCCGGCAGGGGAACGTGCAGCGCCTTGCGCACCTTCATCCCGCCGCGCCGAAACTGCCCGTCGAGCACCCGCAGCGAGCGCTCGTCCCAGTCGATACACACCATGCTCCGATCAGCGATCATCATCGAACTCGAATGCCTCGCTCCGCTGGTCACCATCCAGCGGATAACCGATGCCCAGCCGGGTCACGTCCCGGAAGTACTTGATCTGGGCCAGTTGCCCCTGCATCTCGACCACCGCCTGAATCCGATCCACGGTCCCCACGTGATCCGCGAACCCGATCACGTCCACCGTGAACTGGATCGAGCGGGCGGTGACGTGGTTGCAGGTCACGGCAAACCGCTCCGGCGGCAGCACACCGGCGGTCACCAGCCATGCGGGCGTCTTCTTCTCCTCGGCGTTCAGTTGCCCGCGTCGAGAGGCAATGGCCAGCGCCTCCTCTTCCGTCAGGCCCGGTATCGTCTTCAAAACCGCCACCGGCGCGGTGTTCACGTTGATTAGCCCTCGCTGAATCGGGTTCTGTGCGACGGTCAGCCGGTCCATCAACAACGGCATGTCCTCCGCCACCACCGGACTGACGACCGGAGTCCCCTTGGACTTCTTCTTGCCGCCACCGCCGACGCCGCCCGTGCCCCCCTTGCCGCTCCCGTCGCCCGTATTCTCAGCCTCGTCCCCTTGGCCGGTACCCGCGTCTGTTTCATCGTCCCGACCGGTCGCCTTGTCCTCGCCCTCCTCGCCGCCCGCTTGATCTGCCTCTTCACCGCCGGGCGGGTTGTCACCTCTATTTCCATCTCCCCGCGGCCCGCGCCCGTCCCGCGGGCGTCGTTCGTCTCCCCGGTCCCCGCGCCCGTCCCGCGGGCGTCGTTCGTCTCCCCGGTCCCCCTGGCCTGCCTCACCCCGATCCGCGTCCCCACGTGCCGATTCATCCCGTTCGGCCTCCGGCTGATCCGGATGAGCCCGATCGCGCGGCCGACGGTTTTCCGTCGCACGCGGGTCGTCCTCAGGGTTTTCCTGGCCGGCACGCGGCCTCCGGACCGTCTGCTGCCGGCGACTCTTATTCTTGTTCAGAGGGTCTTCATCCTCAAGATTATCGGTCTTGCCGCCCCTGTCAGGCGATCTGGTCTTGTCGCTGGACCCATCATTTCCGTCGGCCTCGTCGGATTCCCGATCCCTGCCTGAACCGCGCCGGTCCGCGTCCGGCGAGCCCTCATCCGCGCCGTCCCCCCTGTCTTTGGCATCGGTATCGCCCTTATCAGTGCTGGCATCGCCGTTTTTCGAGTCGTTGTCCTTGCTGTCGGAGCCTCGACCCTCGTCCGCATCCCCGTCCTGGTCCTTGTCTTGTGTGCCGCCTGCACCCTTCGCCCCTTCGGACGGAGTTGTTTCTTCCGCTTTGCCCTCGGGCGGCGTATTGGCCTCCTTCCGGCCGGACTCGTATTGCTTCCATACGTCATCGTAGTTGGACGAGCCGTCCTGGAAGACCTGCAGGCCGAGCAGTTCCCCGACGGAGCGGAACTTGTAGCCGCGTTTCTGGGCCTCGGCCAGGAATTCCACGAATTCCGGGGAGAACACGTCGATGAGGCTCTCCGGCAGATCGTCCACGGTCTTGAACCGGTAGGCGTTGAGGTTGAGTCTGGGCTTGTTGTCGTCGGCGCTGTTCATGTCCCAGGAGTAAACGGTCACGAAGGGCAGCAGGCCGCGATCGAGCAGTCCGTCACCGTCGTCGGGAGGGAATACGCCTTCCGGCCCGTCGTCCTCGTTCGGGTCCAGACAATCGTTCCGGTTGTAGTCTTCCCCGTAGAGAATCCGCCCGTTGAAATACCGGACCGTCAGGAGTTCCTCGACGGTATCCAGCGGCTTGTTCTTGGCCCGGTAGGGCGGGTCGAGGGTCATATAGTAGCCGCTTTCCGCGCCGCTCGGCGGCGTCACCTCGTCGTCGGAGTCGCGCCAGTCGATCAGCGCGTTGGTGAGCTGCTCGGGCGTCACGTTGCGAAGTTCCAATTCACCGAAGAGCGTCAGCAGTTGCTCTCGAGTGGCGGTGTTGAGGTTCAGTTTGCTGGTTTCGTCGACCAGCCCGTAGCGCATCCGCGGGTTCTCGCCCTCGTACTCGGTCGCCACGACGCTGAACCGCCAGGCCGGCTGGCCTTCGATCGCCTCCTGGTCCGCCAGACTCAGGGAGCCGCCGATCCGGTCCGGCGCCCACACGAGTATGCGTCGGAAGGCCTCGCGGTTGTTGTACCAACTGTCCATATTGGTGCGCTGGTCGCGCAGCAGCAGCATGACGCGAGCCAACCCGGACTCGGCCGCCAACCGGGCCTGCTGGCGACTCCGCAGCCCGTGGACCAGTTCGAGCTCGGACTGCATCCAATACGAGAAGCTGGCTGCCACCAGCGCGAACAGGCTGATGACCACCAGCACGACCACCAGCAACATCCCCCGACGCGCAAACGGCCTCTCGCGGGCCACGTGCTTTCGCTGAATCCCAACGTCTTGACGTTTTGACGTTGTGACTTTCGCCACGGCGAATCCCGCCACGTCGGATCTTCGACTTCGATTTTGACGTTTGGACTTTTTGACGTTTTGACTTTTCACTGCGTCGGCCCTCCCTCCTGCCGGGCCATGCTGTCGGCCGCGCCGTATTGGCGCGAACTCATCAGCGTGCGGTCGGCCTCCGCGATCGGCACGACGAGGGTGAAGCGATCGGGGTGGAAGGGCTTCTGGTCCGGGTGGGCTTCGAGGTCTTCCCACTGGGTGAGGTCGAACATTTCGCCCTCGGGATCGACGGGGACCTTGCCGAGGGTGATCCGGACGGCCTGGGGCAGCGAGCTACCCGAGCTCATCGGGCCGGTGGCGGTGCCGCCGGAGCCGCCTTGGCCGCCGCCTTCCTGACCCTCCTCTCCGCCCGGCAGCCACCGGTCGCGCCAC
>JAPKGY010000247.1 GCA_026647385.1 Phycisphaerae bacterium
CAGCGCCTTTTCGGATAACCCCGATATTCAGCCGGCCCTGCAGGGAGCAAGCCTGGCAGTTTCCTCCTCTCCCAATTTCTTCGGCGGCGGGAACGTAGCAGTTCGATCAGCTTGGCCCCCGCGACCATCGACAGGGTCGGGCTCGCGAAAGTGTGGAGTTCCTCGACATCGGGGGCGAAGCCTTCGAGACGATCCGAGACGATAATCCCCGCCAGCGGCAGGCCGCCGCCGAGCGCCTTGCCCAGCACGATGATGTCGGGCGTGACGCCGAAGTAGTCGGCCGCGAACATTTCCCCGATCCGTCCGAACGTCTGGATTTCGTCGAAAACCAGGAGGGTTTCAAACTCGTCGCAAAGCGTCCTCAATCCCTCCAGATACCGCTTGGGTAGAATCAATTGCCCCGCGCTGGCCTGAATGGGCTCGACGATGACGCCCGCCGGCTTGCCCGCGATTCCTCTTTCCAGCGTCTGGCGGGTCATGGTCAAACACAGGTCGACGTATGTTTCGGCATCCACCCCGAACGGGTTGCGGAACGTGTCCGGGTTCGGAATGCGAACGAAAGGCCGAGTGAGCGGCAGGAACCGGCTGCCGCCCATATATCGACCATTCGACCGGGTCGAGACCCAGGACCCTCCCATCGTGCCCAGCGTCGTACCGTGGTAACTGTCATACAGGCACACGAAATCCCGCGCGGGCGCGACGTTTTTGATACAGATCTTCATGGCCGCCTCGACCGCCGGCCCGCCGCCGACGGTGAACGACACGCGGTTGAGATCGCCCGGGGCCAGAGACGCCAGCTTCTCAGCCAGATAGAACCGCACCTTCGTGTCGAAAGGCTGGTGTACGTGCGTCATCTTCTCGAGGTGCTCGCGGATGACCCGATTGATCGCGTCATGAGCGTAGCCCAGGTACAGGGCCCAGCCCTGGCTCGTGCAATCGATGTATTCACGCCCGCGACTATCCCAGACGCGGACGCCTTTACCGTGGCTTAAAACCGGCCCGCCGCGCGTCCCGCCGCCGACCATCAAGTGTCGGGCGCTGTGCTCCATGCGCGCGTCATCCATGGCGTATATCTGTTCGAGAAGCGGGTCCATCCCAGATTGCCTCCTGTCAAAGTCGCGAGTGCCGACCAGCCCGCATCCAACGAGCCCGCGGCTCTTTAGATCTACGTTCCCGTTGCGCGGATCAAATCAAAGGATTCATCACGAAGCCGTCGCTCGACACCGGGTGCCAGATCAGCATCGGTGATGAGGCAGTCAACCCGATTCGACGGAACGATCAGGCAGCAACCCTTGGCGTCGAACTTGGAGTGATCTGCCACCACGATCCTTCGCTCGGCGCAGTCTGCCACAGCCGCCGCGACGGCCGCACTGGCCTCGTCCAGCGAATACGCCCCCTTGCCCGGAATAAAACTGTCCGCCCCGAGGATCGCAAGATCGGCGTGCAGCTCGCGGAATCCTTCAACGGTGGCGGACCCCACGAAATCCAGGTTCGCCAGTCGAAAGCGACCGCCGACGAAGTGGATCACGATGCCCTCGATCGCCCCCAACTCTTCAACCGGTGCCAAGGCACTGGTCAAGACCGTCAAAGGCCTCTTGTCCTTCAGGGCTGTCGCCACCCGCCAGACCGTCGTGCCGCTGTCCAGAGCGACGACCATTCCCGGCTCGACCAGCCGCGCCGCCGCCCGGGCGATGGCTTCCTTCTCCGCCTGCATCTGCATGCGCTTCTCGCCGAACGCACGGACGACGAGCGAAGCCGGTTCCGACCAGCGCGCTCCGCCGAAAGTGCGAGCCAGCCTGCCCGCTTTCTCGAGTCGCTCGAGATCCCGCCGCAACGTGGACTTGGATACGCCCAGCTCCCTTACGAGACTGTGCGCATCCACCTCGCCTCGCTCTTGTAATAGCGAGAGCAATCGCAACTGACGTTGTTCCAGAGCCCGCGGCATAACACGATGCCCCAATTCCCGTCACGTTTTCGCACCCGGCGACCCTTCACCCCTTTGAGGGGATCGAGAACGGGCGAACCGTCTGCACCCCTCAGGCCCTTCGGGACCAGTCAAGCCTTTCTCGCTCGCGGCGGCGTCCAGCCGCTGGGGCCGACGCCTTTCACGTGCCAAGCAACGTGATAATGACTTAAACGGTCACTAATGTCAAGGCTAGTGAATAAAACAATCATTTAAAACAACCTGTGTGGGCTAAATTAGTCATTCGCAGTGGATCGCCCCTTATCGGGCTGGCGGCGTCGGACCCGTCGCCCTCGGGTCAAGAATCGTTGCCCTTTGGCGGAAAATGGGGATGATCATGGGCAGAGCGTTTCAGCCGCCCGGTTGAGGGGGGGCTTCGGCGAGGTGTCGGCCGGGGAATGGGCTGACGTCGCCCGAGGTGACCGGTAGCGGGCGGGGAAAGGGCGCGCGGCGGCGAACGGACGACGCGGGCGGGGAAAGGGCCCACGGCTGCGGCGAACCCATGACGGGGCGGGCTCGGCGGCCGTCCGGCGAACCGTGTGCAATGAGGAGCGACTATGTTCAAAAGTCCTGGCAAGCCTCGCATCGTCGTTCTGGGGCTTTCGCTTGAGCTCTACAAGCGTGTCCTGCCCGGCTACATGGAACGCCTGGAGGAGCAGCTTGGACGCTTCGTGGGTGAGTTGAGTCCGCACGTCGGGATCGTCGCGAGGAGGCTTTGTTATCTTCCCGAGCACGTTGTCCGCGGCCTGGGCGAAGCGGAACAAGCCGGCGCGGACGCCGTTTTGCTGGTGCCCGTGAGCTACACCGCGAGCGGTATGAGTCTGGCGGCATTACTCAAGACCTCCCTTCCCCTGGTCGTTTGGAATACTCAGGAGGCGGCGACCCTCTCGCCGGCCTACAACTTCGACGATCTGCTGATGAACCACGTCACCCAGGGCACGCAGGATCTCACGTGTACGCTGCTGCGGAATGGCCGAGCCTTCGGCATGGAGTCGGGTCATTACCGGGATCAGGCAGCCATTGAGCGGCTGGTTGAATGGCTTCAGGCGGCACGGGCGGCGCGGTTCGCACGAGGTCTTCGCGTCGGCCTACTTGGGCACCCGTTTGACCACATGTATGACTTTGCGGTCGACGAGGCACGGATGGTAGAGAAGTGGGGCCCGCTCACCGTTCGCCTGGACCTGTCGCGATTCGTCGAACTGGCGCAGAAGGCCGACGGCGACGATGTGAGGATCTCGATGGCCAGGGACCGCGAGGTCTTCGACGTAGGCCGGGAGTTACCCGAAGCGATGCACGTTCAATCCGCGCGACTGGAGTGGGCGATGCGGCGCCTCGTGGAGGAGAGCAATCTGGACGCGTTGACGATCAATTTCATGGACATCATCAAGGATGGCCGATGCGAGACGTTGCCCTTCCTGGGCATCAACAAGCTGATGTTGGAAGGGCTGGGTTACGCGGGCGAGGGGGACATCATGACCGCCGCCCACTACGGTCAGATGCGCCGCCTTTGCGGGATGGCCAACTTCACGGAAATGTTCACGCTGGACTATGCCGAGAACCGCATGCTGATGATGCACATGCAGGAATGTAACCCCGCCATGGCCCGGCGAGATCGGCCGATACGCCTGGTCCGGAAGGACTTCTGGGCACCGGGGATTCAGCCGTACGTCGGCATGTACTTCACACTGGAGCCGGGCCCGGTCACGCTGACCTGCATGACCACGAATGGCGACGGGGACTTCTTTTACCTCGCTTACGAAACGCGCATCCTCGATTGCCCGCCGCTGGAGAACCTGGACGTGCCGCACTGGCTGGTCGAACTCGACGAGCCGGTGGGGGACTTCCTGACGCGCTACGGCCTGGCCGGCGGCATGCATCACCTGGTGGCTGCTCCGGGCCACATAGCGAACCTTCTGGGTAAGCTGGCCCACCTGCAGGGTTTTGACTTCAGGAAGTTGTGATCGTCGCCGCGTCCCAGGCAAACCGCGAGTCTTGGCTTCCGCTCGCCGCGGCGACGAGCGATGCAGCCCGCGGCTCTTTGGAGTCGTGCCGTTCCGGCGGATGCAATCGGTCAATCCGCGTCCGGCAGGCCTCTGAACGGGGGGATGCTCCCGGTGCAGGAGCGAGACTCACGGCTGAACGGCTGCCAGGGTCACGACGATCACGTTGTAGAAGACGTGACAGCCGGCCGCGATGCCGAATCCGCGGAAGAGGAAGAGTCCTGCCAGATAAATGCCCGCGGCGGTCCGGAACAGGAAGTCGGAGAGGATGAACGGGTCGACGCCCAGCGGCGGATGGTGCTGGGCGGAGAACAGGGCGGCTGACGCGAAGACCGCGAACACGCGCGAGGCGGGGCGGTTCAGCTTGAAGATGTTGACCAGGAGGATGTCCAGTAGCCCGATGCAGATGAGCCGGAAGACGACCTCCTCGTACAGGCCGGCGCCGAAACTCCGAATGATCTGGTCGAGCCATTGATCGCGCACGGCTGCATCAGCCAGCAGTGCGGTCAGATTGAGCACGCGACTGAAAACGAAGAGCGGGATCGCCCAGATCAGGCTCTCGCCGAGCATGCCGGGCAGCACGAACAGGTCGAACCTCCAGGGGTGCCGGGCGACGAGGTGGGCGGCGAGGAGGATGGCGACCACGAGCAGACCGGGGAAGATGTAGCCGAATCGCCCTGCGCCCAGTTCGACGATGAGCCGCTCGATGAGGTAGGCTGCCACGAGCTGTGAACCACCGCCCGGCACGCCGTCCTGCCGAAGGTAAATCCCGACCTCGAAGAAGAGCAGCATGGGCAGGATGAACAGGAGACTGGGCCAGGGGCGCAGGGTCACGTAGTAGTAATGCTGTCCCGCGACGGAATCCGGCGAGGGCAGGTGGAAGGCGTCCTCTCGGGTGCGGCGGGTGGGGCGTCTGGCCATGGCAGGGGATTATCGCGGAGGGCCCGCCTTTCGCAATACCCCACGGGCACGTTGTCTTGGGCTCGCGGGGCGGCTATTCTAATTCCCCGGTCGCAGCCCGGCGGCTTGGGCCCGCGGAGGCGTCGGAGGACGTTCGGTGGGGTGCGGCGACAACGCGACGGGAGGTTTGGCATGACTCTGTCCCCCATATTCCGATCGATCGACGCCGTCGAGGCGCTCGAGACGAAAGGCTACCTCGGCAAACTCCGGCCTTCCATCGCCGCCGAGCGCGAGTACGTTCGGGAGTTGATCAGCCTGCTGCGGGACGTCATCGACGAGCGATACATCGCGGGCGTGACGGCCGACGACGACGATCTGACCTTCCTGCAGGAGCATTTCTTCCTGACCTTGTTTGATTCGGTGTTCCGAACGCTCGGATGTCCGGCGGAGCGGTTGAGGATGTACGGCCTGCTCAACCTGTGCGTCAAAGGCCTCGTCGTAGCGGGCGATAACCTCTTCGATCGCGAGGCAAAGATGGACCTGCCACTGGCCCTCGGCAAGGGGAGCTGCTTCGCGTCGATCATGCAATTGCTCTGCTTCGACCACCTCGTCATGAGGGTCTTGGAGCGGTGCAGCGATGATATTCGAGCCGAGGACGTGGTTCGGTTCCGGCGGGATCTGGTGAGCGCCCTGGCCTACATCGGAACGCTTGAGGGGAGCGAGGAAGCCGGCGTCCAGTCCGTATTGCCGGTCGAGGAGATGATCCGGAAGGTTCACGAAGTGCGCGGGGGGCGGCTGTTCGCCTTGTCGTTCATCGCGCCGAACGTATGGGAGCCGACCGACAGCCGTGCGCGATGGGAAACCGCCCACCGCGGGATCGCCCGGCTTGGGACTGCCTTCCAGATTG
>JAPKGY010000248.1 GCA_026647385.1 Phycisphaerae bacterium
TTTCAGACCGAGCTTCTTCGCCCATTCGGGGCACAACTCGCCCGCTTTCCGGTCGCACGGCACGGCCCGGTCGAACGTCTTGTTCCGACGCACCTCGCCGAGCATCGGATGGATCGACGCGAGGAAGTCGGCGTCGGGCAGCGTCCAGTTTGCGTGGTACATGGCCTTGTGGCCGGCTGCACAGACGTTCCGCTTCCAGTTTTGCGGATCGGGGTCACCCGTCAGCACCGCGGGGATGAAGTCCGATTGCTCGACCCACGAGCTGGCGGCGGCCATCACCTCGGGCGCGACCCGGATGCAGTGCAGCGCCTTCGACCAGAACCATTCGCTCGAATACGTTCCGCCGCACTTGGCGAGGTATTCCGGATGTTTCTCGCGGGCGGCTTCGGTGATCCGGGCCGCCTCGGCGAACGACGTGTGATCTTTCCACAGCCAGGCCAGCGCGTTGAGGTTCTTGGCGAACCGTTTTTGCCGGCAAAGCGGCACGCCCTTTTCGTCGACCGGCAGGGGCGTGCTGGCGGTCGCATCCACGCCGATGCCCGCGATCCGGTCCGGCGCGAAACCCTTGACCTTGGAGGCGGACTTGATCGCCGCCTGCGTACACCGGGTCATGGCCGCCAGCCAATCGCCGGGGTCCTGGCGCGCGACGTTCGGGTCTTTCGGGTCAAGAATGATGCCGGCCTTGCCGCTCGGGTAGTTTGCCACCGCGGTGGCGATCTCGCGTCCGTCGGCCGGGTCCACGATCAACGCCCGCGCCGAGTTCGTCCCAAAGTCCAGTCCAAGTGCGTAAGCCTTTGCCATGATGTCTCCCTTCTTTCAAAGCCTCTCAAGGCTCTGCCGGTTCGTCCAAAGTGGGGCAGGGTTGCCGAACTGCCTGTGCGATTCGTTCGCTTCGCGCCACCGTTTGGGCGGCATCTTCACGGGACGGATGAGTGCTCAAAGCGTAGTCTCCGAAAGTTCGGAGACGTACGAGAGACGAAAAGGCCTCACCGAGTTCGCCAGGCCATCCGCCGGCTTTGACAAGGTCGCGGTGAACCGCGGTTTCGAGAGATCTATGGCTTCGGAAAGACCTGTCTTCCATCGCGAAAAGGGCGGAAACCGCGTGGAACGCAGGGTAGTACACTCGTGACGCGGCGGAATCCGGGTCGCCTTCCACGAGGGATGCGGCTGTTCGCAATGACCTTTGAGCCCGAGAGCAAAGATTTACCGCCTGCTCTCTCATAGCAGGACTCCCTCGCGCTTGGCGTTGCGATAGATTGGAAGCCTGCCCGCTTCATAGTCCTCGTAGGCGACGGGGAATGCCTCGATGATTCGGTCTACCTCCAGTTGGAGTGGATACAGAGAGTGGACGATCGGATCGAGATCATCGCCCAGGTGTACCGGTCCGTCGAGAGGGACCCGGACATCCACAGCGCGGTCGTTCCTTGCGTCGCCACGAGCCTCCGAGCCATGGATGACCACGCCGCGCAGCCGACCGCCCAAGGTCCCTTGGAGGCGCGAACGAGTCGTGTGGGGTAGGGTGGCTCTGTCCATTGAGTTCACCTCGATCCTTTCGGGTGGGATCATACCGCGCCGCCCAGGACAGGTGAACAGGCAGGCTGGAGGTCGCGGCGGACCTATGCGATCCGCATCTACTGCGGGTTGCCTTTGACGGCCGGTTATTCGCGCGTAGGATACTCCCGCATGTCCGCGATAGAGTCCCTTCGGCTGCGGTATTCCGACGACTACGAGGCGTACGCGCGCTGGTGGCAGCCGCCGTCGGCGCGCGGTGCGGTGCTCTACCTGCACGGCATTCAGTCGCACGGCCAATGGTTCGAGGCCTCCGCCCGGCGTCTGGCGGAGGCCGGTTTCGCCGTCCTGCTGCCCGATCGGCGCGGCAGCGGCCGAAATGAGGCCGATCGAGGCCATCTGCCTTCCCTGCGCCGCATGCTCAGCGACCTGGCCGAGTCCCTCAACGAAATCCACGTTCGCACCGGGTTCGTCCGCACGCACGTTCTCGGCGTGAGTTGGGGCGGCAAGCTTGCGCTCTCGCTTTTCCGCGACCTGCCGTCGCGCATCGCCAGCCTGACGCTCGTCGCGCCGGGATTGTTTCCGAAGGTCGGGCTTCCGCTCTCCGGGAAGGTTCGCGTGGCCTGGTCGGTCGTGACCCGCAGCCGGGCGCTCTTTGAGATTCCGCTCCAGGATCCGGCTCTGTTCACCGCCCATCCCACGCGGCAGGAGTTCATCCGCGACGACCGGCTTTCGCTGCGTTACGTGACCGCCGATTTCCTGAACGTCTCGCGGCAGCTCGACTCGTATGCGCTCTCGGTGGCCGGCAAGCCCGCGCACTGCCCGCTTCGCGTTTTTCTGGCCGAGCGCGATCGGATCATCGATAACCGCCGCACGCGCGAGTTCGTCCGCTCGCTCAACTGGCCTGTCCGCGACATCGTCGAGTATCGCGGCGCCCACCACACCCTCGAGTTCGAGCCCGACCCCGAGCCGTTCTTCTCAGACCTCGTCGACTGGCTCTCGTCGCAGCCGGTGGAGCAACCGCTGGCGGCGTCGGCCTGAGGAGCACCCGATGGGAGGCGGCTTTTCCTACTGGCTCAACGTGGTCGGCGTCGCGGTGGGCCTGGCCATGGATGCGTTTGCCGTGTCCATCGCCGCGGGCCTGATACTCGGAACGGTCACTTTCCGACCCGCGTTCCGATTAGCCTGGCACTTCGGCCTCTTCCAGTTCATGATGCCCATCCTCGGGTGGTTGGCCGGCTCCTACGTCGCTCGATACGTGGCTGCGTGGGACCACTGGCTCGCCTTCGGGCTGCTCGCCTTCGTCGGCGGCAAGATGATCCTCGACACCTTCTCGCATCCGGCGGACGGGCCTCGCGCCAACCCCACGAAAGGCTGGATGCTCGTGGGCCTGTCCGTCGCCACCAGCATCGACGCGTTCGCCGTCGGCCTGAGCATGGCCTTTCTGGGCGTACCGGTACTCCTGCCCTCGGTCGTCATCGGGCTGGTCGCGCTGGTGTTCACCGCGTTCGGGATCGTTTTCGCCGGCCGGTTCTTCCGCAACTGGGGGCGTGCCGCTCACGTCACCGGCGGACTGGTGCTCATCGGAATCGCGGTACACACGCTCGTCAGTCACGCGGCGTGAGCTCGTTCGCCAACGCCAGGTGCTTCCGGCGACTTCGTGTCATTGTTTCGGTTTCGTGGTGGCTGTGGGTCGCAGTCGATAGCCCTCGCGCGGATCGGTGAGCATGGCTTTGCGATCGGGCAGTCGGGCTTTGATCGCGTCGGGGAAGGGGCGTTCCCCGGCCGGCTGTCTGGTGATTTCGCGGGCGAACTGGCTGAAGAGCCTGCCCCATGGTTTCAATTGGAGGTCTTCCGTCCAAAGTCCGCTCCAGCGGGTGAGGTCCGTGCTCGTCGGAGTGTCGGCGAACGCCCAGTTCAGCCAGCCGCAGACGCGTCCCCGGCTCACGTCGAGCAGCGTTCGGTTCCACGCGACCTGGTCTTCCGCGGTCTGCGGGCCCATGTACACGTTCGTACCGACTCGGATGTCCCCACCGCCATACCAGCCGAACTCGCCGATCATCACCGGTTTGCCGACGTTGCACTCAAAAAGCAGGTTTTCCAGGTCGGCTGCGTTGACGGGGATGCCCTCGGGGCCCAGGTCGGGACGCGTCGGACCCAGTGGATAGAAGTGAATGGTCACGAAATCGAGAAAGCGGGCGTTGGATCGGAGGTCAAAGGCCGCGTGGTGCTGCACACCGGGAGTCGGAAGGATGGCTGACACCCACTGAATGTAGCCGATGGTGACCAGATGGTTCGGGTCGGCCAGCCGAATGGCCGACGAAAGCCGCCGCGTCCATTCGTCGGCGATCCACTGGCGAAAACGCTGGTAGTCGAACAGCCGCGGATTGTTCAACGCGGGTTTTGCGGGCGGTGGCTCGATCGCGCCGATCCGCCCGACGCGATCGGCCGGTATCGACCAGGCCGAGGCGATCTTGTCCTCCGATCCGTACTCGCGCCGGAGCCAGTCGTTCCACTTGGCCCGCATGGTCGGCGTGTCCCATCGGATCGACGGCTCGTTGTACAAGTCCCATGCCAGGATCGTCGGGTCGTCCTTGAATCGCGAGGCGAAGGCCGACCACCAGGTTTCGTCCGCGTGCAGGATCTTCCCGTCGACGTACGGGTCCGCGGTCGCTCGCCAATCGGGAAGGCCTTCCCAGTGATCCGGGCCGGACGGGATCACGCGGATCGAGCGGGCTCGGCACAGATCCAGGAGCTTGCGGAACTTCGCCTCGCCCTCGACGTTCACCCGGCCGGCTTCGCGGTGAAACGATTGGAGTGTAAGAAACACCCGGATGGCGTTGAAGTCGTGATCGCGCAGCATGTCGAGATGGCGGGCGACGGTCGCCTCGTCGAATTGCTGCCAGAGCTTCGGCGCCCAGCCGACGTGCGGGCCGAAGTAGTTCACGCCGACAGCGACGAAAGGCCGCCCCGTGCCGCGCTCGCGCAACACCACCGTCGATTGCGGATCGACTTCTATGAACGCGACGTTGTCTGTTGCAGCGAATGTGAGCGGTGCCAGGGTTGCGATCAGCAGGCCCGAGAGTCTGCTGTGCGAGTGAAAGATAATACTCATTTATGATTCTTCCTCGTTACCGGGCTCGCTGGGCGTCGAGATGGAGTCTTCCGCGATGATTTCCTCCGCGAATGCGGGTTGAGTGCGATTCCGGACCGCGAGTTCGCAGGCCAGCCGCATGGCGGACTTCATGCTTTCCGGATTGGCCTGGTTGTGCCCGACGATGTCGAAGGCGGTCCCGTGATCGGGGCTCGTTCGAATGATCGGCAGGCCCAGCGTTGTTTGGCACGCGGTGTCGAAGGCGAGCAACTTCACCGGGATCAGCCCCTGGTCGTGGTACATGGCCACGACCCCGTCGTACTTGCCGTGGATCGCGTGCCAGAAAATCGTGTCGGCCGGGAACGGCCCGCGCACATCCAGACCGACGTCCTGGGCCATCACGATCGCCGGCTCGATGATTCGTTTCTCCTCGTCGCCGAACAGTCCGTTCTCGCTCGCATGCGGATTCAAGCCGCACACCGCGATCCGCGGCTGCTCGATGCCGAACCATCGTCGCAAGGCTGTGCCCATGAGGTCGATCGGCTGATACACCAGGCCGATCGTGAACTTGTTGCGCAGCTCGAACAGGGGCAGGTGAATGGACGCCAGGGCCACCCGGAGTCTGTCGGCGACGAACATCATGGTGACGCGGTCCACCTGGAACGCGTGGGCGAGCCGCTCGGTGTGTCCGGGGAACTTGTAGCCCGCCATCGACCAGCTCTCCTTGCTGATCGGCGCGGTGACGACGGCCTCCAGAAAGCCCTCCTTGGCCGACTTGATCGCGGTGTTCAGGAACCGCATCGAGGCTTCGCCGCCCTGCGCGGTCGGCGTGCGGATCGTCGGGCTGAAGATGTTGAACTCGTCGAAATCCGCGACGACCACGCCGCTTTCGATCTTCGTCACCACCTCATGCGGCAGGCGGAACCAGTACGGACTGATCTCCGCCTGGTCGGCTGCGTATTCGAGGGCCTCGTTGAGTCCGTAGATGATGAACCGTCCCGCGCGCCGGATTTCCGGGTCCGCCAGGGCCTTGACGATCACCTCCGCGCCGATGCCGGCCGGGTCGCCCATGGTGATCCCGACCAGCGGACGACGGTGGCCGTTCTTCTCGTCGCTTGCGTGGGTCGGCTTGACGTGTGGGGCCGTCATGACATCACCAGCCCTGC
>JAPKGY010000249.1 GCA_026647385.1 Phycisphaerae bacterium
CCCATCAGAGCCCCACGCGGAAGCGCAGGGCCTGGCCGCGAAGCGACCGCACGGGCGTGACGAAACGCGCCGATGAAGCGATCCTTCGCGGGACTGACCCGTCGATTCCGCTCCGGGCTCTGAAGCGGTCCCGCCCGGGCCGCCAGGCGCCGCACCTATGGCAACCGGCAATCCGCGGATCGTTCGCACTATTTGATCTCCACCAGCCTGAAATGGCCGTTGTGCCACTGGGCGATGCGCTGAAGGAGTTCCGGCCGATCGCCTTCCGGCCGGGGCGGATGAAAGCCGATCGTGGTAATGCAGACCTCCCTGCGCGGATTGAGCCGCTGGAGCTCGCGCTCCAGTTCGTTTTCGATGTCGATGTAGTCGCCGTCGGAGAGGAAATAGATCAGTTCTGGACCGACGGCGAACGCCCGGCGCATGGCTTCGATCGGGTCGGCCTTGCCCGGCTTGGGAATACGGTCGACGGTGGCGAGGAAATCGTCCGCCTCTTTCTTGTATCGGGCGATGGCGGGAACGAGCCGGCCCGGCCCCAGCTCCTCGACCTTCCGCGGGCGGGCCAGGACGATATGGAACTTCTGCGTCGGCACCAGGCCGCGGATCGAGTCGCGCATCTCGCTGAGAATGTCGTCGATGTAGATCATCAGAGACGCCGAGACATCCACGACGTAGACGACCTTGTAGGCGTTCCCGACCTGACCGAAGAAGTGGCTGAGCGGGGCATCCGGGGCGGCGCCGCCGGCCACCTGGGCAGTGAGCAGCGATTCGCTCGCTGCCGGTTGTTCGACGGGGATGGCCAGCGCGGGGATCTCGTCCATCCTCACGGCGGCGAGGATCCGCTCGTCCCGAAAGGCTGGCGAGGGGAGCGCGGGCTGATCCTCTGGTGGATCCAGTTGAAGCGGTTTCTGCTCGATAGGAGGAGTATCAACAGCAGGGCCCGCGGCCGAGGTCAGACGGGCCTCCGGAATGATGATCCGGCGCGTTGGGGACTCCTCCCGTAACACCGCGACATAAAAGGCCCCGAACAGCAGGCCGTGCAGGCCGAGCGAAACCGCCCAGGCGAAGGCGTTGGAACGGACGAGTCGCTGCATCCAAGGCCGCTCGCTGCGAGCGATCGCGACGGTATGGGTCGGTTGTCGCATCATAAGAACCATGCCGCCAAAGTCGACGATCGCGCAACTCGCCGGCGGGCCGGCGGCAGTGGCGAGTCTATGGATCGTGCCCGCCTCCGTCAATTCGTGAGGCCCACGCCGTTTTGTGGTACACTCGGCCCGCCGTGCGAGACGGAATGGAGCACGGGGTGGTGCCGTTTTTCGGTGAGAGGGTTTCGTTGTGGTGCAGCCATCTCTCCACAGGTGAGTCGCCACGGCGACTTGCCTGCGGAGAGCTGCCTGCACCCCAAGGGCCGGGCAAAACTGGCTTACCGGAAACGATACCAGGGACCCACGAGGGCGAAACAAAGCCGGGATGGTGTCGTCGGATCCGACCCCCGGAGAAAGTGTGAAATCATGACTGCGCTGACGTTTCGACTGGCCACGGTCTTGTTTTTGACGCTCTGGATTTCCAGCGGGCTGGCCCAGACCACCTTTCAAGCCCCGCCGGACGTAACGCTGACCACGCGATTCTCGCTCGACGTGGCCGCCCTCTGGGCGGAGTCGCCTTCGCGTGCCGAGACGCTCGAGAAAGACCGCTTGGCGCTGGAACAGGCCGTACGGGAAGCCCGGTCCCCGGTGGATCAGGCCGCAGCCAAGCTGGCGTTGGCCAACTGGCACCTGGCGGTACCGACGGCGGAACCGGCCACCCGCTGGCTGCTGAACATGGCCGGCGAAAAGGACTTGAAGATCCTGGCGGAGTCGGCGACGGCGGCCCAGGAGCAGATCGTCGAGGCGCGGAAGCTCCTGGGGGTCACCCCGGCGACGACATCCGCCCCGGCCTCGGCCCCTGCTTCGGAGCCCGCAAAACCAAGCTCGCCGGAGGAGCAGGCTCGGCGAAAGCTGGTAACGGCAGCCGAAAGGCTCGATCCGTTCCTGGCCGCCCTGGCCAGCGCCGTCGTGCTCGGCGACGAAGCCACCCGGAAATCCAAACGCAGCGCGGCCGCTCGAGGGCTGAGCAGCCTCCGCGAAGTGGAGAACGAGGAATTGGCAGCCAGTGCCCTGATGTGGCAGGCCTTCATGTGGAATCTGGCCGGCAGGGAAGGACGGTCAACTGTCTCGCTGCCGAACGCCACGGAGCCGCCCAAGGACCCGGACTTCGACTTCGTGAGTCGGCTGGTCCGCTGCCAGATCCTGGCGGACAACGGGCATTACCTTGCCGCCATGGCCATGGCCATGCGCGTGCGAAGCAGTTGTGAAGACTGGTTTCCGAAGGAAAGCCCGCAAAGCGTTCGGTCCCGGGAGCGCCTGGCCGCCCTGGTGCAGTGCGCCGTCGGCACCCAGTGGATGCATGTTCTCAGGAAGGACAACTTCCCGGCCAACGCGGATCGCCTGGAAGCCCAGTTGATTCAAGTCCAGAACACGGTGTTCGGTGAGAAGCGCGAGCCGATGCCGATCTACACCCTGAAACGGGCGGTTCCGATCCTGGTTCAACTGCCGAAGGCCGGCGCCGAGGCAACCGAAAACGTCGGCAGCGCGGCGAGCCGCCCGGGGGCCGACCGGTGACCCGCTCGGAATGACCGATTCGGGAATCCATAAACCGCGGGCTTCAGATCGCCGCAGGTGAGTCACTGCGGTTATTTGCTTGCCAGTGCTGTTTCCGGCAAAAGCGTTTCGTTGTGGTGCAGGCAAGATGCCTGCACGCCGAGGGCCGGGCGAAACCGGCTTACCGGAAACGGCACGAGGCAGGCGGGAAGCCCGCCCCCCCACCGCGGCCGGCGCGGGCCCTGGGGTTCTCTCTTGCGTCCCGGCGGCCGACACGCCATCATATGGGCCGCACGTGGAACGTTCACCCGGTCAGCCACTTGGGCGCAAGTGTCGGCTGGGTAGAGTCTTGAATCGCTGGCATTACTCCTCGGCGGGCGCACATGAGAACCAGCCATCGTTCTTCGACGTGGAAGCCGCAGGCTCCGACTCGCCGGGCGGGACAATCGCTCGGCCGACTCCTGCTCGTGGCGATGGGACTTGCATCGGTGGTGCCCGTAGCCCGGGCCCAGACACCCAGCGATGCGTTCCTGAACCAACAGCGGGCAATCGAGGAGCAAGTCCGGGCGGATCTCAACCGGCAGTTGCCGACCGACCAGAAGGTCGACGTCGACTGGGGCGCATGGTACAGCTTCTACCTGTTCCTGTGGGACGACGGCATCAACTCGTCGAGGACCTTCCGGCGGCACGATATCCGCCCGTGGGCGAGCATCAGCCTCGACCAGGGGGCCCACCAGTTCTACGCACGCGGGAAATGGCAATTCGAGGATTACAACCACGGCGACGCCTACGACCACGACGAAGACGACATGGTGGGCATGAACCTCGACCGCGGCTTCTACCAGTTCGACCTGCGGCAGGCGACGAAGGCCTATGCCGGACGCAACCTCGACTGGAACTTCAACCTCAAGATCGGGCGGGACTACGTCGACTTCGGCACGGGCTACGCGCTATCGACGCCGCTGGACCAGGTTCTGCTCAAGCTCGAGGCCGCCCGGTGGGAGATCACCGGGCTGATCGCGCAGAGCGTCCACTCGACGGACAACATCGACCGCACCCGCCCCAACAACACCGACACGTACCGCGGCTTCTACGGCACGCAGATCAAATACAAGGGCATCGAGAAACACGAGCCGTTCGCTTACGTCTTCTGGAACGAGGATCAGCAGGAGGAACGGCCCAAGGATTGGCTTCGGAACTACGACTACGACTCGTGGTACGTGGGGTTCGGATCGACGGGCGAGCTTGCGACAAACCTGCGTTATGGCACGGAATGGGTGATCGAGGGCGGCAGCAGCCAGTTGGACCGCTGGCCCGCGAAGGAGTCGGACATCCACGCCTGGGCCTTCGACAACGTGCTGGAGTACCTGCCGAACTGGCGCTTGCAGCCGCGGTTCATCGGCGAGTACATGTTCGCCAGCGGCGACGCGGACCGGCCCTTGAGTCCGACGGACGTTCGCGGCGGCAACAATCGCGGCCCGGACGACAGCTTCGTCGGGTTCGGCTATCGGGATACGGGCCTGGCCTTCGGCCCCCGGCTGAGCAATGTGCATATCTGGCGCGCGGGGGCGGCCTGCAAGCCGCTCGAGAAGTTGGAGGCGGCGCGCCACCTGGAAATCGGCACCGACTGGTTCCTCTACGCGAAGAACCACTCCGACGGGGCCGTCTCCGACTGGACGGCTGACCGGCGCAGCGGATATCTCGGCTGGGAGATGGACTATTTCATCAACTGGCGAATCACCTCCGACGTGTCGTGGACCGCCCGGTTGGGGACTTTCTTCCCGGGCCAGGCGTTCAGCGATCAGACGACGCGGACGTTTTTCCTGACGGGTGTGACGTACAGCTTCTAAACGGGTGGGCGATGCAGATGCACAAGAGATGGTTCACCATGGCGCGAATCGCTTCCGGAATCGCCCTGCCGGCGATCCTGGCGGCGTCGGGTTGCACGCAAACGCTCCGCGTCGAACAGGCAGACGCCGGCGAGAAAGCAGCGGTCGATGCCTTCCTGCACGATCATCTGGAGCAGCAGCCCATGATCACCGTGGGCGAAGCCTATCGGGCGATGCTGATCCTGGCTGAGGGCGAGGATGCATACTCCGACTTCGAAGCCCGACGAGCCACCCTGGAATCCCGCGGGATCGCCCGGCCGGAGTGGGGCCTGCGCCGCGAAGCGTGCATCGACAAGGGCAGCGTGGCCTACATGGTGTGCCAGATCATCAAACTCCAGGGCGGCGTCAATTTCAACGTCCTCGGCCGCCTGACCGGGGTGGGAGATCGGCGCTACGCCGTCCGGGAACTGGCGTACATGGAACTCATGCCCAACGCACCCGCGTACCGCTACATCACCGGCGGCGAACTGGTCGACGTTCTGGCCAAGGCGGACCGGTACATGGCCTCTCGTGGAATGTACCCGATGGAACCGGCGGACGTCGGAGAGATCCTGGATTCAGGCGCCGTGGCAGATAATCCCGCGAAATAGGGCGCGCCGCGCTTCCCGCAGGGTCAAAAGCGGACCGGCACCGTGCGAACGGCTTGCCGAAAAGCCGCGATCCACCGCGATGGAACGGATGTTCCACCCTCAACGTGTTCCGATCACGAAGCCAGTCCGCTTTTGGCCTCGAAACGTGGTTCCACACCAGCAACGAGGTCATGACACCCTCAAAGGCCGGCGGTTCAAACCGCCCGATCAGTTTCCGATCACCTCGATGTTGTAATACAGGTGATCGTCGCTGAAGCAGTCGGGACCGGTCTGGAACTGGCCGGGGCCCGCGCTGGACGACACGTTGCTGTAGGTGAAGTCCTGCGAGAACGTCCACGGCGAGGGCTCGTCGAGCGAACTGATGTCGTCCTCCTTCGCGGTTCCGCTGATTGTGAAGTACTGGCCCTCAGCCAGGGCGAACTGCCCGGTGGCCAGGTTCAGCGTGTAGGTGCTTCCGGAATCGATCTGCACGTCGCTGGCCGACCAGGAGCCCATCGAGTCGGACCCGTTGCGGGTAACCCGCAGGTTGTACTCGAAATCGCCGGCACCCTTGCCCAAGCCGTCGCAGTCGTCACCCGTCCCTTCAACCACCCTCCGCTCACTGATAACTGATAACTGATTACTTTCTTCATCCTTCACCCTTCATCCTTTAT
>JAPKGY010000025.1 GCA_026647385.1 Phycisphaerae bacterium
TTGCGTCGTGTTTTAGTCGCTCAACAACCTGCTCCCATTCCGCCTGGATATCGATCGTGTTCATTATTCATTATCAAATTTTACGTCTTTTACCTCCAGTTCCAGATGAACCACAAGCGCGCCCCCGGCCAGGACCAAGGCCAATGGAACGTGGCTGACAGCGGGACGATCGGCATGGGCGTGCTGGCGACGGGCATGCGCTGCAAGGATCCGTCTGACCGGGCGTTCTACCTCGCCTCGGTCGAGAGTTTCGCGGATCTCGTGCTGAACAATTACGTCACGCCGGAAGGCGGCATCAGCAACGGCCTGTGGCCGATCTACTCGGGGCCCTGGTGGTGCTCGTCGGCGACGGCCGGCTCGCTGCTGTTCCGGCTTTACGACGCGACCGGCAACGAGCGATACCTCAGAGCGGCGATGGGCGCGATGCAGTGGCTGCTCCGACAGGATTTCCGCGAGCTCAAGCCGATCACGTTCGCCATGCGGCCGTCAGGCACGGTCTACTACTGCTTCGAGCTGTATGCCTCGGGCCTGAAACATCTCACCCCCGACTCGGCGGCGTACAAATCGTTGCTGCGCCAGCTCGACGCGGCCTTCGCCTGGATGGCCGGGAATCAAAAGACCCGCGGAGCGCCGGTCCCGCCCTACCTGGAGAAGAACGTGGACATGGCCGGCCTGCCCTACGTGATGTACACGTTTGCTCACCAGCTCCCGCGGTATCGCGACCAGATTGCCCCAGCCGACCGCGAACTGCAATACGTCGGCGAGCTATTACTGGCGCGCGGCAAACCGAACGTTTCAAGACTCATGACCTGGGAAGTCCTGACCTGGGGAATGCTCTCGTACGCCGAACGCCTTGCACCCGGCGCCGCTTTCTGAACCCGGCGAGCCGGGGGGCATCGCTGAAAACCGACTCCCGACGACTCAGTGGGTGTGCGAGAAGCCCGGGGGACTTTCCCATCTCGCTGGGACGAAGGGTGGGGCGTTGCGCCGGGCAGGTCCGGTCCGTCAAAACCCTGCTGCGAAATGGGGACCGTTCCCTCGCGTCAGGGCTTCACATGCCCTCGCCGACCAACCCCCACATCGGGGCTTTACCGCCGCTCACGCCACGATGTTCAGCGACGAACCGCCATCGCCGCCGGCGGCTGGAGTCACCCCCGCGTTGCTGTACGCGCTCGAGGCCGCCTGGCTGGACATGTACTGCATCTGCGTGGACTCGATGCTGAGCGAACTCGACGAATAGAACAGCATCGATTGCTGGGCGTTGCTTTGCTGCTGAGACTGCAAAACCATTCCCATCAGGGCGAGCAGGCCTTCCTTCTCCTTCTCGTCGTTGCTCTTCATGTACTCCAGCAGGAGCATAAGCAGAACGGCCCCGAGCAATTCATTGCTGGTAATCGCACCCTGCGAACCCTCGGAGACCAGGAGCATCTCCGACGACTGGTTGACCGACAGCGACGAGAGGCTGAGCATCTCCTGGGACGCAGAGGCCTGGGACGCGCCCGAGGCTCCGGCTGCTCCCAGACCGACGAGTTGCCCGGTCTTGCCGGAATCGGACGCCGGCGCCGCCGGCCCGCCGGCGGGCAAACCGACCGCCGCCCCGCCCGGTGCGGCCGGAGGATTCGTCCGCAGGGGAATCGCGCCCCCGCCCACTCCCTGAATTCCTGAAAGACCCTCCACGGTTCGTCCCTCCACGCTCTCCGCGAAACCAGACCGCCCCTCCGGGCTGAGAAACGGGCAGAGTCCGTTCCCCGGCGATCTCGGCGGGCAGGCGGCGTTCCGCACACACGTAAGTCATTTATAGGAAAAAGGTTATCGTTATCCGGTTGGTCTGGATCGACTGTAACGGTTATCCCGTCTGGCGAACGTCGAATGCAGAGCGGGTGCCGTAATAATCGTAACCTAATTATTGGTAAATGTTTACGTGATATGTTCACAATCAACGGAGAGTGGGTCGTCTGTCGGCGCTCGCGGAAGGATTTGCGATCAAAGGTGTTGGCAACTCGCCCCGATCGGCGGCCCCGATCACGGTGCGTGACAGTATGGGCGGGCTATCCGAGCCCCATGGCGGTGGCGCGGGGCCGGGGCGTGAAGCGACCGCAGCATCCAGAGGGCGACACGCGGATACGGCCTGCAGTTGCGGGCCTGACCCGTCGCTTCAGACTTCGCCCGCTACGGTGGACTGCGCCGGGACAAGTCCGCTCTGGGGTTCCAAGACCCTTCGCTTCCGCTCCGGGATTTGAAAGGGACTCGCCCCAAAGTGTCATGGCCCCCGCCAATCGCCGGGAGCCGGACGGCCATTGCCTCAAACCGGAGGCTGACGGATGATGGGCTGGATGCCGTCACCGATGGACCAAAGCGACAGCGAGACGACGAAGCTCTCAGCCGAAGCGACCGAATGCGGCCGAATCGAACTGGTATGCGGATGCATGTTCAGCGGCAAGAGCCTGCAACTGATGGACCGCGTCCGGCAAGCCCGGCAAGCAGGGCTGAAGGTGGCAGCATTCAAACACGCCAGCGACGACCGTTATGGCCAAACACACATCGTCACGCACAACGGGCAGCGCATGGAGGCCACGCCGGTCGCTTCCGCGGATCGAATCGCGAGCCTGGCCGGCGATGCGAACGTCATCGCGATCGACGAGGGGCAGTTTTTCGACAGCTCGCTGGTGGACGCGTGCCAACGGATGGCCCGGGCCGGGCGGGTCGTGATCGTGGCCGGCCTGGACCGCGATTCGTGGGGACTGCCCTTCGGCCCGATTCCCGCGCTGGCCGAGATCGCCGATCAAGTCACGCGCACGACGGCCGTGTGCGCAAGGTGCGGCCAACCGGCGGAGTACACCCAACGACTGGTGCCGGTGGCCGACCGGACGATGATCGGCGGACGGGAAAGCTACGAGCCGCGATGCAGTCGCTGCTTCCAGCCGCCCCCGGCGGACCTGCGACGATAGGACCTCAGGCGAACCGCTTTGGGGAAACGTGTGAGGATTTCGGAGGGAACCGCCTGAAACAGGATCACGGTGCGCTGAAGCGATGCTACCGTCTCCGTATTCTGTACCATGTATCCCTTTTCTCTCCTTGCGAGGCCGGCCCGGGGGCGCAGCGACGAATCCCGGCCTGGTGCAGGGCGATGAGTTACGGGATTTCACCGTCGTTTGGAGCGGTCAGTTGCGGATCGAACAGCCGCGTGGGTCGCCGCGGCGACCTGAAGCCCGCGGATCTTTACCGCGCGCGATTGGGGGCGTGGTGCGTATCGTTCTTCTCATGACGGCGGCTGGCTGTGGATGAGGACGTAGAGGGCGAGCAGCGTGAGGCCGTCCCATGGCGCCTCCTGGCCTGGGCGGGCGGCGTTGTGACGAAGGTAGGTGATGAGCCAGTACGTTTCGGCGTGAACCGGGGCCAGGGCGGACAGAAACTCGAGGGCGTTCGCTTCATCGCCGTGGTAGTGGTAGCGGAGCACGAGCAACTCGAACGCCAGGCTGGCGATGGCTTCCGTCGCCCTGGCCCAGTTTTCCGCCTGGGCATGCTCCAGGAGTTCCTCGACGAGCCGATCGATCCGTTCGAGATGGACGCGCCGCCTCGATCGGCTGAAGGTCCTGCCGGTGAACTGAGTGGCCAGGATCGCCCGGGCCTGTCTTCGGAGTTGCCGGGCGAGCCGGGCAAAGCCGCTGCCGCGCCAGTGACGATCCTCTCGCCAGAGTTTCTGAAATCGGCCGACGCTGCCGAGCAGATCAGCCAGGGCCACGATCATCTGCGAGCGGACGACCGCGTGCTCGGCGTTCAAGGCGAGGTGGAGCATTTCGCGAACCGCGCCAAAGCCGCCGAGCCGCGAGAGGGCGACCGCGGTGGAGGCGAGCACCTCGCCGTCGCGTTCCTCGGTAAGCAGGTTGCGAAGTTCGGCGGCGGCACCGGCCTCCCGGCTTCGCCCGAGGGCTTCGACGGCGGCGAGCCGGACGCGGCTGTCCGGGTCGTGCAGAGCCCGCTTGAGCAGACTGAGCCGATCGGGCACGGACGCCTGGCCGATCGCCTCGACGGAGTCGGCGCGGGTGGCGGCGTCGGGTTCGTACAGATACCAGCGGAGCAGGTCAAGGGCCTCGGGGGTGCCCAGTCGGCCGAGAGCGAGCATCGCTTCGCGCCGCACGTCGGGCTCGGCGTCGTCGAGCGCGCCGACGATTTCGGGCAGCATGACGTTGCCGTCGCGGGTGGTGATCCTCCGCAGGGCTCGGACTTTCCGGGGAGAACTGGCCGGCGTGCCGAGGACGCTGATGTTCCAGGCCACGCGAATCAACTCGCCGAACAGGAATCGTCCGAACCACGGGCGGATGGAGACGCCCTTGGGATCGGGAATTCGCGTCATGAGCGGCAAGGTGAGCAGCATGCCGACGAACGCGATGACGAGCAGCAGGTGGATGTAGCACGCCGGCTGGCCGCTGGGCAGGAGGATCGCGGGGAAGACGCGGAGTCGGTCGGCGAGCCAGCCGGCCAGGATTGGCCCGGCGGCGCTGCCCGCCGCGAAGACCGCCAGGAACATGGACATATAGAACTCGCGTTTGGGCCTGGGGGCCATGGAGAGCGCGAGATTCTGCATCGCGACGGGTTGGCCGGAGTAGATCAGCCCGAAAACGATCGCGTTGGCCAGGGCGACGTAGGCGTAGTTGTGTTCGTTGATGAAGAAGAAGGAGACGTGGGAGAAGTAGCCGAGGGATCCGAGCATCCAGACGATGCGGTGGCCGATCCGATCGGCCAGCCGCCCCCACTGATTGGCCGCCAGAGCGGTACCGACGGCGAAAACCACGGGCACCAGCGACAGCAAGCCGAGCGAGGCGCGCCCGCCGATCCATCCGGCGTGCGTCTGCTCGCCGCGAAGGAACACCACCAGGAATACGAGCGGAACGTTGTAGAAAAGCCCGTAGACTCCGGCGGCCACAAGCATGGACCGGAAACCGCGTTCGCGCAGGGGCTCGAGGTACTCGCGGGCAAGGCTGCGCAGGGACCCCCGCGGCGGGTGAGGACGAACCGGCTCGGGGACGAAGGCGAAAAGCAACGGATCCACCACCGCCAGCACCGAAGCCAGCACGAAGACGCCGACGAACATGTACCGGGCGGCGTCCGGGGTCGCCGCGAGGTCGAGCAGCTTTCCGGCGGCCATCGCGAAGAGGGACTGGCCCAGGAGCACCCAGCGGTACCGGCGGGTGAAGAAGCCGCCCCACATGGACTCGGGAATGAGGTCGGCCATCCAGGACCACCAGCCGGGCGAGGTGAACACGCCGCCGGCCTGGACGAGAAAGAGACTGAGCATGAACAAGGCGATCAGCCGCTGGTGCCAGGCGGCGTGATGCGAGAGGGCGGCCACGATCGCACAGCCGAACATGCAGGCGCGGGCGATGGCGGTCAGAGCGATCCAGACCGCCTTGCGTCGCCGCAGCCGGCTGAACAACCACGCGCCGGGAAGCGAGATGACGGTGGCCAGGGTCACGAGAGTGAAGTTGAGGCCGATCTCCGTCTTACTGGCTCCCAGATGCTCGCTCAGGAAAATAACGGTGAGGACGGCGTTGGGCCAAAGGACGGCCAGGGCCATCATGATCAGGGCGCCGCCAAGGACGTTGATCCGCATGGCGCGAGCCAGGCGCAGCGGGCCGATGGAACGACCTGCATAGTCGACGGGTCTGCGCGAATCATTCAGGGGCGCGTCCATGCTCTGACCATCACCTCAGGGGGAGCATTCTACACGTTTTGCGCGAAATGAAAGCCTCAGCCGATGGGGAAAGGCTCGAACACGGGCTGACAAGGCCGTTCGCCGCGGCGACTCGCCGTGGCGAGCCATGCCACCCTCCACCCATAGCGTCACGCCCCTGCCTCGGACGGGATCTCCGGTTGTGCCGGCCGGGGGTTTGACCGACGGTGAATCGCCGGCGACTCACGAGCTGAAAACGGCGAATGGAGAAAGAGGACGCACTGGGCGGTGGCGCATCGCGAAACGGACACTTCCACTGATCCTGCCCGGCGGCGTCCGGGGTCGCCATCCGACCGCTTCACGGTTCTCGTTGGCTGC
The DNA here is from genome assembly GCA_026647385.1 of Phycisphaerae bacterium. GTDB lineage: Bacteria > Planctomycetota > Phycisphaerae > UBA1845 > PWPN01 > JAPKGY01. Next base: position 6,050 of record JAPKGY010000025.1, read on the forward strand.
GGGAGTCACCCGGCGCCGGCGGCGGCCGGGGTCAGTTTCTCGCGGAGTTTGTCGGCGATCAGGGTGTAGACCTGCGAGGGGATGACGTCCAGGCGCAGGACGGCCGCGAAGTCCTCGATCTGCGGCTCGATCTCGGAAAGGATCCTGGCCAGGACGACCGGCTCGAGATCCAGGCCGACCATGATGTTCTGGCAGGACTCCGCCACAACCTCGATGTCCTGCGGCGTCTCGCAGAGGTACTTGCCGACGCGGTCGGCCGCTCCGACGATCCGGGCGATGCGCAGGGCGGGCGTGTCGGACGTCGGCGGCGTCTCGCAATGCCAGCGGACGGCGTCGCAAACCACCTCGGGCAGATGCCAATGCTGCAGGATCATGGCCGAGACCTGGCCGTGCGTGACGTCGAAGGCGAGTTTCTCCATGTCGGCAAGGACGTCCTGGCCATGCGGGCAGTATTGCCGGGCGATATCCCGATAGTCGGACATCAACGTCTCGTCGAGAATGACGATGCCCGTGTCGGCCAGCAGCCCGGCGACGAAGGCCTCCTCCCTGAACCGCGGTTCGAGGGGGTCGGCCAGGCGGGCGGCGAGCACGGCCGTCGCCAGGGATCGGCGCCAGTAATAGGAAGTGTCGATCACCGGCGGACGTTTCTTGTCGATGCTGTCCACGATGTACCGCCCGAGCACGAGGGACCGGACGCGTTTCAAACCCAACAGGGTGAGGGCCTGGTTGAGCGTCGTGATTCTGCGGGCCACGCCGAACAGCGGCGAGTTGGCCAGACGGAGCAGTTCGCCGGTCATGCCGGGATCCGTCGAGAGGACCTCGACAACCTCCTTATAGTCGAACTCGGGGTCCTGGACGATCTCGAGGAACCTCGCGGCCACCTGGGGCATCGAGGGGATGGCTGCCGACCGCTTGATCAGATCCAACACATTACTATCCATCTGAACTCTCCTCGATAGACCCGCCATGGACGAAAACAATGTGTCTCTTTCAAGAAATCGGACCGCAGGCGGACGCCCCTTAGATGCGTTCGACGAAAAAAACGGCGGTGGCGGTCCGATAAGAGCCGTTCGATGCACACCGGCGCGGGGGATATTACCAGTCCCGGTGACGCGGAGGAGCCGATGAGCCATTTATCGCACGTGGCCCATCCATAGTGCCGATCCACTATGCGGCCGAGGAGGGACTGGCGGGTTTCACAACCGCGCGAAGCGTGGTGATCTTCGCCGGGCCCGAGCCACAGGCCGTCGCCACCCTGGAGGAATCGGATGGCTGCCGTTCGCGTGAACATGACCGTCGAAGTGGATCAGAAGGGCAACGGCCTGTGCATCCGCACGCCGGTGGCCGTCCAACTCGTGTACGAAGACAAGCAATGGTACGTCGAATGCGACGCACCGCGCCTGACCACCGATCCATGTGACACGATGGAGGAGGCCCTGGTCAGCGGAACGCGCATGCTCGGCGACGAGCTGCAGGCGGCGGTCGTCGAACGCCCCTTGATCGTCGGTCGAATTACACCCGAAGGCGTGGCCAGCATGTTCGCCTGACCCGCGCGACGGAAGAAAACCGCGCCCCCTACCGATCAAACGCAGCCAATTCCGCGCAACTCGAAAACGTCTCCCTGGGCTTGTCACCGCACGCGGGCTTTCCGACCACGCGAACGCCGTAGATCCGCGTCGGGGGGATGACCAACTCGAATGGCTGCCCATTCTCGAGCCGCGGCGGCTTATCCGCGGTGGTCTGCGGGTAGGTCTCCAGTCGGCCGACCGGTTTCCATTGGCCATCCTTTTCCGTAAGAATAAAAACCTCCGGTTTGCCGGCGCTGGTATCAAACCAGCCGCCATCGTCGGACGTCTGCCCGTGACGGAAAACGATGCGGCGAGCCTCAACCGGCTCGCTCACGGTCACCTGCCACCAGTCCTCCTCCCGTAGTCGGCCGTTCTGGGTGACGCGATGGGTCGTTGGGTCGCCGTCCGCAATGCTCCCCTCGATGCCCCCGCCCCGCGACCACCCCTCCTCGCCGTCGAACGTCAAGGACAACTCGGTCTTCGGAAGCAATTGCGCTTCGCGCATCCAGACGGCCACCTTTTCCTTCTGCACGCAGGCGAACGGGCCAAGGACCACGCGCATATCGCGCACCCCCTCGGACGTGAGGACCTTTCCGGCAAACGCGGCGAGCAGCCCCTTCTCCTCGTCGGCCAATCCGGCGATCTCGCCCGCAGGCTCGAAGGTCGGCGCATCGGTCACACCGATCAGTCGAGGAGAGGGTAACGTCGGGTTCCATCGCGGACTGGCACACAGGACCAACGGCCCCTTGGCGGCCGCCATCTTGCCCTCGTGTTCCCCGCAGCCGCGAATCCACCGCGGGGCGACATCCAGATCGAGCGACACGCGGTCGCCCGATCGCCACTGTCTTTCGAGCACCGCGAGGTTCTCCGATTTGCGCTCGATGGGTTCGCCGTTCACCGCCAACCGGTAGTTCCTGGACCAGGGCGGAATGCGCAGTTCCAGGCGAAAGGACGCGGGCTTGTCCGGCAGAACCTCGATCGCGATTCGCCCGTCGGAGGGGTACTGCGTCTGCTGCCGGATTTCGACGGGGCCGACGCCGGGGATCTCCCCCTTGAATCGCGATGGGCCGTACAGGTTGATCCGCGCCCCTCCGGAGGCCGTCGAGTAAAAGAAGGTTGGAATCATGGCCACACCCCGTGGCCCGCTCGAGTGGCAGCAGTTCACGTTCTGTGTGAATTTCTTGGCACCGACCAGCTCGGTGAAGTAACACCAGTCGTGGCCGTCCTCAGCCTGTGCGCCGAGGAGATGGTTGTAGATCAACCGCTCGACGGCGTCGGCGTATTTCGTTTCGCCGGTCAACGCGAAAAGGGCCATCGAGAGCTGCATCCAGGTCACGTTCGCGCAGGTTTCGGCGATGGCACCCGTGTCAGGCAGGTGCCCGTCGGGCTGAAAGTGCTCGCCGAGGCTCGTGCCGCCGGTGATGAAGACCTGGTTCGCCTCGATGTCGTCCCAGCCGTTGCAGGCGGCCTCGAGAAACCGTGCGTCCCCGACCACGCGATACAACTCGCACAGCCCGACGAGATTGCTCATCATTTCGTAGGCTTTGCGGTTGGCGGTCCGGTTCACCTTGCCATGAGCCAGCAGGCTGCTCAGCACTTTGGGCCCATGCGGTTGGTCCCAGCTCTCGACCAGGTACTTGCAGAAGGCGAGAAATCGCTCGTCGCCCGTGGCGCGGTAGAGCAGCACCATCGGCTCCAAAACGCTGGTGGCGGCCATGCCCTTGTGGGTTCCGGATTCGATGATGTCGCGCTTGTCCGCGCCAAACGTATCGACGAGCAGATCGCCGACGCGCCCGGCTCCGCGCAGGGCGGCCGGGTCCCCGGTCGCCCGATAGTACGCCATCAAGCCGATGAGATTGTACTTGTGAACCCACACGTCCCAGCTCGTCCAGCGATCCTTGTCCTCGTAAGTCCCGAGATAGCCGTCCTCTTTCTGGGTGGCCAGCAGATCGCGGACGGCCTGGTCGATCCTGGACTTGAGCTTCTCGTCCCCCGAGTACTGCCAGGTCAACACGGCCGCGTGAAGCCACTTGCCGATGTGCTCGCCGATCCAGGCGTGATTGCCCGGGCGGTGTCGGAAGCCGTCGAGCATCTCGTCCATCGGCGCATGCGTCAGCCTGCCGGTTCGGTTGCGTTCGACCCGCCGACCCAGAAATCCTTCGACCTGAACCGCACCGGGCGAAGCCCACTGCAACCGATCCGCCACGCGTGCGGCTACGGGCTGCGGGACTTCGTTGACTGCGACGGCCATCACACACATCCCGAACATCACATCGATCATCACCATCTCCTCGCTTGCAGCCAGCAACTCGTCTCACACCACGCCATCCGGCTCATCAGGCCATCAGAGCCCCAGGCGGACACGTTCCGGCATGGCCGCAGGCAAAGCCGGAAGCGACGAGTCAGGTTCACACGCCGAACCACACCCGACCGGTCTGCGACGCGTTCTGCTCAGCCCTGCTCACTCCCCTGCGATCGAGGCTCGCTGCGCCATCCGAGCCAGCCGCCGAGCTTCCGAGCCGGCCGCTGTGCGGCCGGGCCCCGTCGCTCCCGCTCCGGGCTCTGAAAACAGGTCGGCCGCTGTGCTTCCGAGCTTCCGTGCCGGCCGCTGTGCTTCCGAGCCGGCCGCCGTGCGGCCGGGCCCCGTCGCTCCCGCTCCGGGCTCTGAAAACAGGTCGGCCACCATTACTATGGCTCCCTTAACTCCTCCGCCAATCGATGCACGGTCTCGATCGCCGCCGGGTCCGGCGTATAGTTGCCCACGTAGACAGACCGATTCGGTTCGGAGTAGTAAGTCAACTGCCAGGTATGCCAGCCGGCAAGCAGCGATCGCATGGCAGTCGCCAACTCCGGCCGGGTCTCGGCGAGGTTGCCGCGTTCGCCCGGATCGGACTGAAGATCGAACAGGTACTCCAGCGCATCCGTGAGATCGTAGAGGTACTTGATCTTGTCGAGATACACCGTCTCCTGCCAGCGCGTGTACTGCGTCATCGAGAACACCGGCCGACTGCGATCGCTGTAATCGGAATCGAGCACGTTCACGCCCTGCCAGCCGGGATGGGGCTGGATGCCGACGAGGTCGGCCACGGTGGGAGCGATGTCGATCCCGGACACGGTGGCTGTCACCGTCGAGGGCAAGGCCCCGGGCAGAGCGGCCCGAACCTCCGGGCCGACCCAGATGATCAGCGGCGTGTGGACCATCTCCTCCCAGGTGTGTACGCCGTGACGGGCCAGGCCATGCTCCATGAACGCCTCGCCGTGATCGCCGGTCGCGACGACGAGGGTGCGATTGAGGACACCCGCCCTATCGAGGTCGGCGAGTATCCGCCCCACCCAATGATCCATGTAGCGAACCGCGTTGTTGTACTGGTTCACGAGCTTGGGCAGCACGTCGGCCGGGATGTGAACGATCCCGTCGCCGTTGGAGTATACAGGAGGGACGGGCTGATAGTGACTTGCCCACGGCTCGGGCACTTCGTAGTTGAAGTGCGGCGACTGGAGATAGAATCCGCAGTAGAAAGGCCGGGGATCGGTCCGGGCGGCGATCCACCTGGCGAACTCGCCGACGGCGATCCGATCGTCCATCCGCATGCAATCCGGTTGCGGCACCGGATAGGTATCCTGCGAGAAGTACGCATCGTAGTCCGCCGGGCGGCGGAAGCTGTTGATGTTGTCGAAAGCCTCGTTGCCGCTGCTGAACAGGGCCAGCTCGTAGCCGGCCAGTTGGAGGGCCCGCGGCAGCGTCAAAAACGGGTAGGCGATCGTGGTGAAATAATCGAAACGCCCGCCGCGGAGCATGTACAACGAGGTCTCCAGCGACACAACGCTGCAACTGGAAAACGACGACGGCGAGATGCAGTGCGTGAAGCGAACGCCCTCGTCGGCCAGTCGATCCAGGTTGGGGGTGACGTCCTCGCGGGGATTGCCGTAGCAGTGCAACGCCTTGGCCGGCGTCGACTCCATCAGCAGATAGACGACGTTGGGCGCGGGCGCGCGCCGCGAGCCGATCCGTTCGGCGTACTCCCGCTCGGTAACAACGGGGGGTCCGAAGCGCTCCGGGACGGGGCCTCGCAACTTTTCGTCGGAGAACATCCGGATCAGGTTGAAAGCCCGCAGCGGCGGTACGGAACGGCAGGTGACGGTCAGCGCCTCGCTGGGTTGAACGCTGATCTCCCAGGCCAACAGAACCACCACAACCGTCAAGCCACCCGCAAAGGGAGCCGCCCATCGACGTCGGACCGCTGCCCCGGGCCCGGGCGCGCCGGCCACGTACCCGCGCGAGGCCTCCGCCAGTCGCCGGAACGATTTCACCGAAGCCCAACCGATCTTCAGCTGCTCGACGACCTTCCAGTTGTGCTCCTTGTACTTGGCGAACTTGGGATCGTCGGAAGCGGTCGAGATCAGCGAGACCACGGCATCGCCGAGGTGACCCGTCGACCACACCGGACCGAACTTCGGATGG
>JAPKGY010000250.1 GCA_026647385.1 Phycisphaerae bacterium
CAGACGACGACGAGCAGTACGTGGGTTCCGTTCAGTGGCACGGTGACCGCGACGGGTTCGTCCATGACTCTCTGGCTGGACGGCCAAACCGGCGGGACCGGCCTGAACAAGGCGTCGTGTTTCGATTCAGTGACGGTTTCTTACTAGGCGGTCCGAAGGAAGGATAGCGGACCGCTTTCGAGCAGCTGAGCAGGAGCGCAGGCGAGCAGGACAGGTGCGTGCCTTTGCCGGGAAGACGAACTCCCGGCAGAGGCACCGGCCTGCTCCCCTGCGATCTCCTGCTCTTCTATTTGGTGGTCCTCGATTGCTCCGTCACCAGTGTGATTGTCTCGGTTCGCCGGCATCGCAGGAGGCAGCAGGCATCGGGCGGGAGGCGGCGAGCGACGATTCGGCGTTTACGGCACGGGTCCGGGGCGGACGTAGTTGTCGTAGACGCCATCGCCGTAGCCGGGTTTCCACTCGGGGATCCAGGCGTGGGGGAAGGAGGGCAGGCCGTACTGAGGCGGCGTGCGGATGAACTTGCTGAAGGCGACGTGTCCGTCGAAGTATACGAACTGATTGCCGGTCCTGTGGTGCAATTCGTGTCCGACCTGGTTGGTTTTGCCGTTCTGCTCGCTGAGGTACCAGGGTCCGCCGCCGTAGAAATCGTCATCGCCGGAATCGCAGAACTGGACGATGGTCGACGGCTGGCGAACTGAGCCGATTCTTCGTTTGGACGAGGCGACTCGCGAGTTGATGCCGTAGCTCGTGGCGTATTCGAGCTGGATGGTCGTGCCGTCGGGCTGCCGGCGCTCCAACTCGCCGGTCAGATGCGGGATCCGGTCCATCGGGCAAAGGTAGTATTCGACGAACACGTACCATCCGGGGCCGCCGAACGGGTGGGTCTCGTACTTTTCGAGCGGGATCGTCTTGTGGAGGTACATGTGGATGCGTTCGAAGGAGCTGCCGGAACTCGGCATGGAGTCCTGATTGGCCTGGGCGTAGTAGAGCGTCGCCTGGTTGATCGTTCGGAGGTTGGTTCCGCACTGGAGGTTTCGCGCCTGATCGCGTGCCCGGCCCATCGCGGGCAGAAGGATGGCGACCAGCAGGGCGACGATGGCCACAACGACGAGGATTTCGATGAGCGTGAAGGCGGGAGGGTTCCATGCTCGCCTCGGCGAGGATAGGGCCCGGCCAACCACCCCATGGGAAGCAACCATCGCCGCTGGACCTCGTGAAAGCACGCGTAGTTCATGTTAACCGGCTTGCGGCTTGGAGACAGGGGGCAGTTGCCTGATGTTGATCCGGGGGGCTTGCGTCGCGCGCGTCGGCGAGGAGCTACGAGCGCCGGTATCGGCCAAACTCTTCAACGGTGTCGAACATGGCGACAACGTTCTCGACGGGCGTCTCTTCGAGCACATAGTCGTGGGATGCGCCGGCGATATAGCCGCCGCCGGGCATCATGATCTCGAGAACTTCGCGGGTTCGCCGGCGGACGAGGTCGAGTGTGCCGTTGATGAGCACGTGATGCGAGTCGATGGCCCCGTTGAAGACGATCCGCCGGCCGAAATCCGCCTTGAGCTTTCGGAGATCCATGCCGCGACAGGACGGTTGAACGGCGTGGACGGCGTCGAGACCGACCTCGATCATCGCGGGGACGAGCTGGGCGAATCCGCCGCAGCAGTGGAGCATGACCTTGAGGTTGTAGTCGTGCCCGAGGTCGACGAGCCGCTTGAGGTGCGGCAGGAAGAAGCGGCGGAACTGGGCTTCTCCGACGAGCGGGCCGGTCTGGCTGCCGAAGTCGTTGCCGATGAAGAAGATGTCGATGGCGTCGGCCGCGGCGTCGAAGATCCGGCGGCTGACCTCGAAGTAGTAGTCCACGACGTGTTGCAGGATGGCGTCGAGGCGTTCGGGGGCGTCAGCCATGGTATACATCATATTTTCCATGCCGAGCAGATCGATGGCGTCGTGGAAATAGGGTGACCAGGCGCCGCCGAGGATGGCGTATTGTCGGTTGAAGGCGAGCGCCTCGGTCCGGATGTGGGAGACGTCGATGGCGGTGGGGTCGGGCCAGGGGTAATCGTGGATCCGCGAGATGGAGGCGTCGACCAGCGGGTGGTCGAACGGCTGGCCGTAACCCAGGCCGTGACGCTCGATGCCGAAAACGGTGCGGCACGTCGCGTCCGGATGACGCAGCAGAGGCTGCGGGCCGACCTCGCGGTGCCAGACGCGGCGGAAGTCGTCGTGGAAGCGGATGCGGAGCGCCTCGTCGTCGCTGATGGCCAGGGCGCGCTTGGCCTTGTCCCAGAACTCCGGCGACGAGCCGAGCCACATGGGCACGCGGTCGGGCTCCTGGTGGGCGAAAGCGGTCAGCACGCGCTGGCGCGGGGTCATGTCGCCTCCCTCTCTGTGGTGGTATCCGGGGCGGTCGGGGGCTTGCGGGCGATGGCGATGAGCGAGAGCCCCGGCCAGGGAAGGACTCGTTCCAGCAGCCTGGCCAGCCAGACGGTCATTTCGAGCATTTTGACCTGGAACTTGCTGAAGTAGGTACGGCGGAGGATCCGGCCGTTGATGAACCAGGCGGGGATGCTCACGCGGTTGAAGGTGAAGGTTGTTTCGACCTCGAAGCCGGCTTGGCGGCACTTGTCCGCGAGTTCTTCGTCAAGATAGCGACGGTGGTGGCCGAGGACCTCATCGAGCGAGCCGAAAAGCTTCGGATTACGGGGCACGAGGATGACGGCCCGCCCGCCGGGCTTGAGGGCGGACAGAATGTTACGCAGGCCGGCCATCTCCTCCTCGACGTGCTCGAGGACGTTGAGGCAGATGACGGTATCGTATTGTCCGGCGTGGGGAGCGAAGTCCTCGGGGCGGGCCAGGTCGACCTTGGCGACGTCGACGTTCGGACGAGTGGCGAAGCGGTTTTCCAGAAACGCCAGGTGCATCGGGTCGATGTCGGTGGCGGTGTAGTGCTCCCGGGGGAGGAACTGGGCGGAGAGATTGCCCATTCCGGCGCCGATCTCGAGAACGTTGGTGCCGACGTAGGGCCTGACGGTGTCGGCCATCCAGCGGTTGAAGTGGGGCGCGTTGGAGAGGGCGTGCAGGATGGCGTGGGCGTGTTTCTCGTCGTAGATGTCGTCGATCAGGCGGAACCAGATGATGGTGGCCAGCGCCTTGACGCCGTCTTTCCAGGTGATCTTCTTGCCTTCCTGGTAGGTTCGCCCGTGGTAGTTGATGGGCACCTCGTAGATGCGGCACTGACGCTTGGCGAGTTTGGCGGTGATTTCCGGTTCGATGCCGAAGCGATTGCATCGGATGGGGATGGACTTGAGGATCTCGGTCCGGACGACCTTGTAGCACGTTTCCATGTCCGTCAGGGTGAGGTCGTTGGCCATGTTGGAGAAGAGGGTGAGCATTTTGTTGCCCAGGCGGTGCCAGAAGAAGAGGACCCGCACCTTGTCGCGAACGAGGAATCGCGAGCCGTACACGACGTCGGCGTCGCCGTCGAGGATCGGCTGGAGGAGTCGTCTGTAATCGTTGGGGTCGTACTCGAGGTCGGCGTCCTGGATAAGGCAGAGGGTACCGGTCGCGTGCTGGATGGCGGTGCGGACGGCCGCCCCCTTGCCCTGGTTGACCTCATGGTGGACGACCTTGACGAGTTGGCCGTATTGCTCGGCGATCCGGCCGAGGACCTCCCGGGTGCCGTCTTTCGAGCAGTCGTCGACGAGAACGATCTCGCGTTCGCACCCCTCGGGCAACTCGGCGGCCACGACGCGGGCGACCAGTTCGCTCAGGGTGTATCTTTCGTTGTAGACCGGGATCAGGATGCTGAGTTTTTCGGGACGAGCCAAAGTGATTGCCCTCGCTGCGCCACGGCTACCATGAATGAGGGGCCGGTCGGCCCACGTGTAATGGCGGATGCAGTTTAGCGGGCGCGGGGTTGTGTGTCCACGGAGGTGCGGCGGCTTTTCCGCGAAGCCGCGAGCGGCGGAGGGGCCGTGCGAACACGTCCCGCCGGGCGTGCACCGGGCTGGAGGACGATTGTCCGCGGAGATTGCTTCACCGAACGGAGCGGGGGACAATGATGCGGGTCATGAGCGGTGAAGCCGGGAAATACGCGAACATTCACGGCCGACGGGGCGGTCGCGGCGTGCGGCCTTATCTGATCGTCCTGAAGGTGACCTGCGTGGCGGGTTTCCTGGGCGGGCTCATGACCGTGCTGGCGGTCCTGTGGTCGGGACCTCATCCGACGTCGGGCGACGAGTGGCGGGAACGCGCGGAGTTCATCGGGCGAGCGTTTCGGTGGGTGATCGTCCCGGGCGTGACCGGAGCGGAAATCGTCGGGGTGCTGCTCGCGTCGTCGATCTGGCGGGTGATGATCCGCATGCGGTGGTTTATCGGTAAGATGGCGTTGGTTTTCGTGTGCATGCCGTCGTTGCATTTTTTCATGAGCGGCCGGCTGGCCGACCTGCGGGTTTTTGCATCCGTCGCTCCCGATCCGGCGCGTGCCGCCGACGTTCACGGGCAACTGCTGGTGGGGACGTGTTTCGCCCTGGTGCTGGGGATCGTTCTGGTGATTCTGGGGCGGATCAAGCCGCGGCTGGGGCAGGACTACGGACGGACGTTCGGGTCGGGCAAATCCTGACGCCGTTCGATCACGGCTCGGCGGGCTCGAAGCGCAGGAGGTAGTCGACGATCTGTTGATGGATGGCGGGATCGGTTCGGACGGCGAAGTGGTTGAAGCCGGGCAGGAAGATGAAATCGAGGGGGACGAGCTGCTCGCCGGCGGCGAGGCCGGCCTGGTAACGAGTCTGCATGGCCTGAGTGCCGGCGGACGGATAGACGGGGTCGTCGATATCGTGGACGAAGAGTTCGGGGCTGACCAGTTGGTCGATGCGCGAAACCGCGTCGAGGACGTCCCAGGCGGGCGAGCCGGGCGGGCCGTAGGCGTCGAGGGTGGACTTCATTTGGCAGAATCCCTCGTTGGCCGGGTACACGGTGACGGTCAATCCATAGACGAGCCAGTTCTTCTCCAGCGAGTCAGGCTGGGTGAGGCCATTGAGGGAGACGTAGGCGGTGGCGCGTCGCCTCAGGTTCGCCAGGGTGGCCAGGGTCGCGCCCTTGGAGTAGCCGACCACATAGAGGCGATCCACGTTGAAAGAGGTGGCGCCGTCTTCCGTGAGCCAGTCGATGGCGGCAAGCACGTCGTCCAGGTCCTTGCTTCCATAGGGAATGCCACACTCGGGAAAGTAGGGGGTCCAGGTGGAGAAGCCGGCCTGTACGAACGCCCGGCCCAGGGAGCGATGGGTTGAGAGCGTGTGGGGAAGGCGCATCTCCGCTCCGCCCGGATTGGCACCCTGGAGCAGGAGGACGAACGCGCGGCGGGCGTTCGGGGGCGAAGTAAAGTATCCGCCGATCGGGCCTCCGCTTTCCTCGGTCCGGCTCAGTTCGAGCCATGCCGCGTCGTCGAGGCCTTCTTCATGATAGAGGGAATGGACGTTTCCGGTTTCGACGAGCGTTCGGGCCGGTTCCGGGGTGGGGGCGTCGGCCTGTGGCGCGGGCAGGCAGCCGGTGACGGCGGACAGCACGAACGCGCCGCCCATCAAGGTCTGGAATTGCCGGACAGATGTCATCGGGATTGCTTCCCTCCACGCTGCACCCGTCAGCCGCGGGTCGCGATATGGTAGAGGAATGACCCTCGCTTTGCCAACGCGGCGCCGATATCGGTCCTTGGAAATCGAATGGAGGAAGATTCCCCGTGTAATCGGCACCGATCGCCGGTTTGCGTT
>JAPKGY010000251.1 GCA_026647385.1 Phycisphaerae bacterium
CGTTCAGCGCGACCGAGGCGCCGCTGCGGCTCGTCAAGGCGGGGCCGGGCACGCAGGTTCTCGCCGGGACCAACACCCACACGGGTGGCACCACCGTCAACGGAGGGTCGCTGACGATTTGTTCAGCGCCGAGGATTGCGTGCGCATGATGGAGCAGACCGGCGTGGACGGAGTGACGGTCGCCCGCGGTTGTATCGGCTATCCTTGGATCTTCGAGGAGGTGCGAGCGCTGTTGGCAGGCCGGGAACTGCCGGAGCCGCCCGGCGTAGCCAGCCAGGGCGAAACGATCCGACGGCATTACGAGTGGGCGACGGAGCAGCACGGCGAGCCGATCGCCTACAAGATCATGCGCAAGTTCGGGATCAAGTACAGCGAGATCCATCCGGCGGGCTCAGCCGTCCGCGACGCGTTCATCCGCGTCAAGAGCGCCGCCGACTGGCGGGCGGTGCTGGCGGAGTGGTATGATCCCGGCCGATCGTGGCCGGCGGTGCGGCGCCGCATCGGTCCGGGGCATCTGATCGCCGCCGGGGCGACGTTGTGAGAATGCCGTCGCTTGGGGGGCGGTTGACGCGCTTCTCTTGGGGTTGGGAAGCAATACCGCGGGGAGGTGGGAAAAACGCTCCCCTTCGGGTCGCGGCTAAACATTCCGTTGTTCCGGCGCTTCGAAGTTCAGCGCTTCGGATTTCGGCGTTCGCCACGGCGAATCTACGATGTCGGCGTTTTCTTTTGACGTTTTGACGTTTCGACTTTTTGACGTTTCGACTTTTTGACGTTTCGACTTTTTGACGTTTCGACTTTTTGACGTTTTGACTTTTTCCATGTCCCCCTTTCTCACACGCCTGCTGTTTGAAGACTTGTCCGTTCTGCTACCCGTGGAGGTGGTGGTCCTGGCGATCGTGGTGGGCGTCTATCGGCGGATGCGGACACGCGGGAGCCGAGGGGCGGTGTGGATTGCCCTGGGCGTGTGCGTGGGCCTGGTGGCCCTGCAGCAACTGATCGTTACCGACCGCGAAGCGATCCGGGCGATGGTGGAGCGGATGGCGGATGCCGTCCAGGAGGGCGACGTGAACAGCCTGGGCGAGCACTTCGCCGACGACGTGGTCTTTGAAAACGACCAGGGCAAGCCGGCCGTCCTCCAGCGAGCCCGGATCGTCTTGCAGCAGTACGACATCAACACCGCACGGGTGAGCGGGTTCACCATCGAGGTCGACGGCGACGATGCCGCCGCCGACTTTCAGGCGATGGCCGACGTCCGCGGCAGCGGCGAGCCCTCCTACAACGTCCCCACCCGCTGGAAACTGCAATGCCGGCGAGGCCCCCTCGGCTGGCGGGTCTACCGGGCGAAATATGAACTTGGCCTGGCGGGCTTTCGGTTCTAAAATGGTATTTTTCGCTTTCTGTCCCGGACCCGCCTTGGCAGCGAGTCCCCGTTGGAGTCGGAGATGACATCGCAAGAGACGTTTGAGTTGTATCGCCGTTGCGTCATTCCCAACTACCCGCGTTATCCGATCGTGATCGTGAAGGCGTCGGGCTCGCAGATGTGGGACGCGGACGGCAAGCGATACCTGGACCTGTTCCCGGGCTGGGGCTGCAGCCTGCTGGGCTACTGCCACCCGCGGGTGGTCGAAGCGATCCGCGAGCAGGCCGGCCGCCTGATCCACATCGACAACCTGTTCTACACCGAGGAAGGCGGTCGCCTGGCCCGGTTGCTCTGCGACCACGGGTTCGGCGGGCAGAGCTACTTCTGCAACAGCGGCGCCGAGGCGAACGAGGCCGCCATCAAGCTGGCCCGTCGGGCGACGCCGGCCGGCAAGTACAAGATCATCACCATGGAGCGGAGCTTCCACGGCCGAACGTACGGAGCCATGTCCGCCACCGCCCAGTCGAAGACCCACCACGGACACGACCCGCTCGTGCCCGGCTTCGTCTACGTGCCCTACAACGACATCGGGGCGGTGACTCGGGCGATCGACGACGAGACCGCCGCCATCCTCGTCGAGCCGATCCAGGGCGAGGGGGGCGTGAACGTGCCGGACGACGATTACCTGCCCGGGCTGCGCGACCTGTGCGACGAGAAGGGCATCCTGCTGATGTTCGACGAGGTGCAGACCGGCTGCGGGCGGACCGGCCAGTGGTTCGGCTACCAGCACAGCGGCGTCGAGCCGGACGTGATGACGCTGGCGAAGGCGCTGGGCGACGGAGCCCCGATCGGCGCGATGGTCGCCCGACCGGACATCGCCGCGACGATGACGCCGGGCGCGCACGCGTCGACGTACGGAGCGAACCCCCTGTGTGTGGCGGCGGCCATCGCGACGTTCGAGGCCATCGAGCAGGAGAATCTACTGGAGGCGACGAATCGAATGGGCGCCTACATCCGGGAGAAGGCCCTGGAACTGAAGGAGCACTTCGGGTTTGTCGAGAGCGTGCGCGGGCGCGGGCTGATGATCGGCATCGAGTTGTCCGTGCCGGGCGCGCCGATCGTCGCGCGGGCTCTGGAGCTGGGCCTGCGGCTCAACTGCACGCAGCAGACCGTACTGCGCCTGCTGCCGGCCATGACCATCACGACCGCCGAGGTGAATGAGGCGTTTGACCTGCTGATGCAGGTCATGAAGGAAACCGAGAGCAAGCTGGTGTCGACATGAGAAGCGATATTCCTGCCTCCCTGGCCAACCTGAAGCATTTCCTGGCGATCTCCGACCTGGAGCCAAACGTGCTCGCGGACCTGGTCGACTTCGGCATCCAGCGAAAAAAACAGTTCCGGGAAGGCAAACTCGAGCCCGTCCTGCGGGGCAAAGCCCTGGCGATGATCTTCCAGAAGGCGTCGCTGCGGACCCGCCTGGGCTTTGAGACCGCCATGGTGCAGCTCGGCGGCCATGCGATCAATCTGGAGGACCACCAGGTCGGACTGACCCGGCGCGAGGACGTGCGGGACGTCGCCCGGGTGATCTCCTCGATGTGCGACGGGATCATGGCCCGGGTTTACGGGCACCAACTCGTGGTGGAGTTGGCCCGGTTCAGCTCGGTGCCGGTCATCAACGGTTTGAGCGATTTCTCGCATCCATGCCAGGCGCTGACCGACATGCTGACGATCAAGGAGAAGCTCGGCCGACTCGCCGGCCTGAAGCTGGCGTACATCGGCGACGCAAACAACGTAGCCCGCTCGCTGATGAACGCGTGCGCGATGATGGGAGTGAACTTCGCCGCCGCCGCCCCGCCGGGGTACCAGTTCGAGGAGGGAGATCTGGCGACCGGCCGGCTGCTCGCGGATCGGTCGGGCTCGCAGGTGATGCAGACCGACAAGCCGGCTGAGGCCGCCCGCGACGCGGACGTGCTCTACACCGACGTCTGGACCAGCATGGGCCAGGAAGATGAAAGCGAGCAGCGCGACCGGGCGTTCGCGGGCTACCAGATCAACCGGGAGCTGCTGAAGCAGGCCAGGCCGGACGCGATGGTCATGCACTGCCTCCCCGCGCACCGCAACCTGGAAATCACCGACGAGGTCCTGGACGGCCCGCAGGCCGTCGCCTTCGAGCAGGCCGAGAACCGCCTCCACGCCCAGCGCGCTTTGCTCGAAGTGCTGATGAGACCGCGCTGAACCCGCGGCAGCCACAAAGGAGTATCACCGCGATGAAGAGTCCTCGATCCGGAGGCCGACGAGCCGACCAGTTGAGGCCCTTGACGATCACGCGGGGCTACACGAAAGGTCCACCCGGTTCGGTGCTCATCCGACTGGGCGAGACAATGGTCCTGTGTACCGCCACGCTGGAGGAGTCCGTGCCCGAGTGGCGCGAGGAGTCGGGGCTGGGCTGGGTGACCGCCGAGTACGACATGCTGCCGGGCTCGACCGGGAAACGCCGTCCGCGGGCACGCGTCCGAGCGGATGGCCGGGCCACCGAAATCCAACGGCTGATTGGTCGGTCGCTCCGCAGCGTCGTGGACTTTGCCAAGCTCGGCCCCCGGTCGATCTGGCTCGATTGCGACGTCCTGCAGGCGGATGGGGGCACGCGGGCCGCTTCCATCACCGGGGCGTACGTCGCCCTGGCCGACGCCGTCGAGCGGCTGCTCCAACAGCGTACGATCCCGGGATCTCCGCTTCGGGAGGCGGTGGCGGCCGTCAGCGTGGGCAAGGTCGACGGGCGGATCCTGCTGGACCTGGACTACGCGGAGGACTCGCGGGCGGAGGTGGATTTCAACGTGGTCATGACCGGCTCGGGCGAGTTCGTCGAGGTCCAGGGGGGCGGGGAAGGCACCACCTTCACGCGGGCCGAGCTGGATCGTATGCTGCGGACAGCCGCCGGGGGCGTCCGGCAACTGGTGGCGGCGCAGCAGCGGGCGCTGGCGCGAAGAAGGTCGAATCAGGTTTGAAAGCCGGGTGACACATGCGAACACGAAAGTTCGAGCTGGGCTTGTTGCTGACGGCGTGCTTCGTGGCCGGGTGCGAGTCGTCGGGCGGAACGGGCGGGCTGCTCGACCTGGGCCAGAGCGGAGCCGAAAAATGGACCATCTGGTGTCAGCGCACCGAGGGGGTCGACCACCGGGTCCGCGCCAACCTGCTGGCTGACCAGCTCCGCCAGATGCCGGGGCTCAAGCCGGACAAGGTCCGCGTGGTCGAGGGCGCGGACGGCACCACGATCTACTACGGGCAGTACGTCAAGGTTCAATCGCCGGAAACGGGCAGACTCGTGTTTCCACGGGAGTACCTGGAGGACCTGGCGATGATCCAGCGAACAACGTACCGCGGGACACCCATTTTCCGCTTCGCCAAGCCGGAATTGATGGAGGCCGGCCCGAGCGCGGAGGTGGCGCAATGGGACCTCAACCACTGCAAGGCCAAGTACACCCTGCAAGTCGGCATCTTCTACAACACGCCGACCTTCCAGTCCCGCAAGCAGGCGGCGGAGGAATACGTCAAACAGCTTCGCCAGGACGGGTTCGCCGCTTACTTTCGGCACGAGGAAGCCCGCAGCTTCGTCTTCGTAGGCGAGTTCGACGACTCGGACGTCGTGCAGACCGCCGACGGGAGCTTCAAGTCAGGGCCCCGCGTCGAACGGCTCATCCGGCAGCGGGAGGAGGAATTCCGGTACCTGCTGGAGAACGGCTACCGGATCCGCCGCAAGATGCCCGACGGGCAGATGATGGTCGCGCCCTCGATGCTGGTCCCGGTACGCCACGAGGCCGCGAACCGCTGACCGACGCCGCGCCTGCTCGCCGTGGCGAGGCGAGCAGGCTGCTCCAGGCTCTGAAACAGGTTCGCCTGAACTATCACGGACCCCTCGGACCCGGCTTTTAGCGAGCAGATTATGCGGGAGATCCTTTTGGCCACCGGCAATCCCGACAAAGCCAAGGAAATGATCGAGATCCTGTCGGCTTGCGAGGTCGGCCTGCCGCCGATCCGCTGGCGGTTGCTCGCCGAGTTCCCGGGCATCCCTGAAGCGGTCGAGGACGGCTCGACCTTCATGGATAACGCCATCCGCAAGGCCATGCACTACGCCCGACAGACGGGCCTGTGGACGCTGGCGGACGATTCCGGCCTGGAGGTGGACGCGTTGGGCGGCGCACCCGGCGTGCGGTCGGCCCGGTATGCCGGAGAACCCTCGAACGCCAAGGCAAACAACGCCCTGCTGATCCGCAACCTGGCGGGGGTGTCGGCCGACCGGCGAACCGCGAGGTTTCATTGCGCGGTTGTCCTGGCCGACCCCACGCGCGTGCTCGCCTCCGCCGAGGGGACGGTCGAAGGCCGAATCATCGACGAGCCGCGAGG
>JAPKGY010000252.1 GCA_026647385.1 Phycisphaerae bacterium
TATATTTTATCCTTTGTTCAAGGACTTCCCCTTCGTTATTGTCCTCTTCGGCAACATAATTTTCATTCATTTCATCGGCTAGATGGTCGATTTTATATTCAGCGCAAGGTCTGATCGCGGAGGGGTCCCCCGGGTGCGCATGGACTTGGACGATGCCTGTAGAATATCACTCTTTACTGCAAACGGCCGGCTGGAGAACGTTTTCGGGCCGTGCCCACGTCCTCCAAAGCGTTTCACGTTTGCAGCGCGATGGCGCGGAAACGTGACCGAGATGTCGGCAACCATTGGGTGGAAGCGCGGCCATCCGGCCAAGCGAACGGACCCCACCTGTTCCGCAGGCGCGGGGTGATCTCCGACGGCCGGTTGTCGGTCGATGCAGGGCCACTTATACTGGACGTCGCGGCCCGCCCGAGGCCCCTGGCGACCTTCAACGGGGTCCGGGATGACGTCTCAGTGAGCGTACAAAAAAAAGGAGCGTACACAATGCAACTCAGGGCAACCCTGGTGCTGATGGCAGGAACCTTGCTGGCGATTCAAGCCGCCTTTGGCACCGAGCCCGACAAGGATTACGGAGAGCCCTACGCCCTGGCCGGCCATCGGATCGTGTTCACCACCTGGGCTCACGTTCGGCCGGGTGATTTCGACTGGCTGGACAAGGACAACAAAAGTGTTTTCGCCAGCAAAACCGCCAAGATCGGACCCGATGAAGCGCGTTTCAAAGGTCATGACATTCCCTGGGGAATCCGATTGCAGGCTGAACCGGCCCGGCGAGTCGGACCGATCCTGACCGGCGGCGAAAAACCCTGGGAAGTCAACGGCATCTGGGTCAACACCCTCATGTACGACGAGGGCAAGTACCGGCTCTGGGGCGTCGGGCAGCACGGAAAGCCATGGGATGAACAGGATGAGAAAGCCAACCGACTCTCATGCTATCTGGAGTCGGACGACTTGAAGACCTGGCGGCGTCCGTCGCTCGGCCTGGTGGAGTTCGACGGCAGCCGCGACAACAACCTCATCGACATGGGCATCCACGGCACGGTCTTCAAGGATCCCGTTGCCCCGCCCGAGGAACGCTACAAGTCCACGTGGGTGTGGCAATACGATCGGGCCCTCTTCGAGAAGATCAAAGACCGCCGCTCGTGGTCCAAGAGCGCCGTACCCGCGCACGGCAAGGCCGTCTATGCCATCATGGCCGCCGTTTCCCCCGACGGCGTCAGATGGACCACGCTGCCCGAGCCGGTCAACATTGAAACCAGCGACACCCACAACATCTGCTATTACGATCAGATACTCGAGAAATACGTCCTGTACACGCGCACGCGGGAACACAATACGATGGCAAAGGGGCACGCTCGTATTCCAGGCAAAGACATGGGCCGCCGTGCGATCGGCCGAACGGAAAGCAAGGATTTCCGCAGCTTCCCGGTATCCCAGACCATTCTGGAACCCACCAACGAAATGGCCCCGTCCGATACCCTGTACACCAACGGGTATTCGACCGTCCCCGGCGCGCCCGATCATCATCTGATGTTTCCGACCGTCTGGCATCAGGCCACCGATGCCACCAGCTTTGACCTGTATACAAGCCACGATGGCAAACTCTGGTCCAAGGCTCCGGGCTCGCCCGTCTTCAGGACCGCGGAGTTCGGGCAGTGGGACGGCGGCTCGGTATTCAACGCGCCCTACCTGTTCGAGATGGCCAACGGCGACTGGGCCATGCCGTACACGGGCTACAGCTACCCTCACAAGTATCCCCGCGGGGCGTGGAAATATGCGGTCGGCCTGACGGTGTGGCCGAAGGGCCGGCTTATGGCACTGGTCGCGGATGAGAAAGGCGAATTCGCCACCGCCATCGTTCTCGCCCCCGGCAAGACCCTGCGGATCAACGCGGTCACCGAACGGGCCGGTTCGATCCTGATCGAGGCCACTGATGAAACCGGTAAGGCCATCGCCGGGCGATCCTTCAAGGAAGCCCTTCCCGTCATCGGCGATCACCACTGGACGCAGGTCAAATGGAGCGGGCACGACGACCTGGGCGTCGAACCGGGGAAACCCGTGGGCTTCCGATTCCGCCTGGAGCGGGCGAGAATTTACGGGCTCGAGTTCAGATGAGTGCCGGCCGAGCGGGCGATCGTCAACGCTCATACAAGAGGGTCGGATCGGATGGAGGTGGTTTATGCGTGTCCCGGTTCGCTCGAGTCTGGCGAGCCTGCTGTTCGCCGCGTTCTTTGCACCGCTCGCTGCGTATGCGGGCGAGACCCTGTATAACGGCATCGTTCTCCCCGACGAATGGCCGCCGACGAAGTACGTGTTGGCCCCCGAGTCGCCGAAGCCGCCTTACCTGGCCTCGCCGCCGGCGGTGATCCCGATCGACGTGGGGCGGCAACTGTTCGTGGATGATTTCCTCATCGACACCACGACGCTGAAGCGGACGTTTCATCAGGCCGCCTTCCATCCTGCCGGCCCCGTGCTCAAGCCGGACAAGCCCTGGGAACAGGAGACGTATCCCACGGCCATGCCGTTCAGCGACGGCGTGTGGTACGACCCGGCCGACAAGATCTTCAAGATGTGGTACATGGGCGGATACTGCGCGTCCATGTGCTACGCCACCTCGAAGGACGGCATTCACTGGGACAAGCCTTCCCTGGACGTGAAGCCCGGAACCAATGTTGTCTTCCGGCATCGCCGCGACTCAACCACCGTGTGGATCGACTTCGAGGAGAAGAACCCCGCGCGTCGGTACAAGATGTTCTGTTACGACAACGCGGATCGGCCCGAAACCGGAACGAGCGATCCGGCGCAGAGCCTCCACTTTTCGGGCGACGGCATCCACTGGGAACAGGTGGTCGCCCCGCGCTGGGTGCGCGGCGACCGCAGCACGGTATTCTACAACCCATTCCGCAAGGTGTGGGTGTACAGCATCCGGGATTCGGCCGAGTCGGGCGGCCTGAAGCATGCCCGGGCCCGGCGTTACTGGGAAAACCCCGACGCACTGGCCGGCGCGGACTGGACCGAAGCCAAAGCCCCATTCTGGATCAGCGCCGACAAGCTCGATCCTCGTCATCCGGAAATGCCGGACATCGTGCCCGAACTCTACAACCTCGACTGCGTCGCCTACGAGAGCGTGATTCTGGGGCTGTTCGACATCTGGGTGGGGCAGAGTATCCATCGGCCCAAGCCGAACTATCTGGCCGTCGGCTTCTCGCGGGACGGCTTTCACTGGGATCGCTCGTCGCGCAAGCCCTTCATCCCGGTTTCCGACCGCAAAGGCGACTGGAACTGGGGCAACGTTCAATCTGCGGGCGGCTGCTGTCTGGTCGTCGGCGACAAGCTTTACTTCTACGTCAGTGGCCGAGCGGGTGTCGAAGGCTCGGCCGGCTCGGGAGTTTGCACGACGGGGCTGGCCGTCCTGCGCCGCGACGGGTTCGCCTCGATGGACGCCGGCGAGAAGACCGAAACACTCACCACCCGCCCGCTGGTGTTCAAAGGCAAGCATCTCTTCATCAACTCGGACGCGGCCGGCGGTGAGATCCGCGTCGCCGTGCTCACGGCAAACGGCGAGCGGATCGCCGAATACCATCAGCACCGCTGTATGCCCGTCACCACCAATCGTACGATTCAACCGGTCCGATGGGCCGAGGCGTTCGACCTGTCGGCCCTGGCCGACAAGCCGGTGCGATTCCGATTTCACGTGACTAAGGCCAGGCTCTATTCGTTCTGGGTAAGCCCCGATGATTCCGGAGCAAGCCACGGCCCCGTCGCCGCCGGCGGCCCCGGATTCACTGAGCCGCGAGACACGGTCGGCCAGGCCGCCTATCACGCCGCCGCACAACTCACCGACACTCCAGCGACTCAGCCCGCCTCTCCACACGCGGTGAAAGACCTGCCGCAAACCGGCGAGGATCCCGCAAAGGGTTGGGTTTGCGTGACGCCCTTCGCCCAGTTCAGCCCCCGTGACACCGGAGAGAATTTCGTCTTTGCCGGTAAAATGTGGGTGAGCAACGGATGGGCACCGCATCCGGCTGATCCCAAGATCGACGAACTGACCCGCGATCTCTGGAACTCATCCGACGGCATCCGCTGGACGCAGGTGAGCGACAACACGCCATATCCTCCGTACAGCGAGATGGTCGTTTTCCAGGACAAGGTTTGGGCCGTCAAGGAGAGCGTATGGAACTCGTCGGACGGCGTTCGGTGGAACAAGGTGCTCGATGAGACGCCGTTCGGCCGGCGAGGATACGGCGAGGCGGTGGTCTTCAAGGGCCGGATCTGGCAACTGGGGGCCGGAGATGACGTGTGGTCCTCGGCCGACGGCGTGTCCTGGGAGTGCGCCACCTCCAGGGCTCCATACGGCAAGCGGGGGGCGTGTGCCGTTGCCGCCTTCGACGGAAAGCTCTGGCTGATGGGCGGCTGGATAGGAGTTCCGAACAATCCCCCCGAGAAAGGCTACAAGGATTCCACCACCTACAACGACGTGTGGTCGTCGCCGGACGGCGCAAACTGGACCCTCGTCACCGAGCACGCGCCGTGGGCGCCGCGAAACTGGTGCGTCGCCGAAGTCTACGCCGGGCGGCTCTGGCTGATCGGCGGCTACGACAATCGCAACCACTGCCACTTGGCCGACGTCTGGGCCACGACCGACGGCAGGGACTGGACACGGCTCGAATCACCCACACGGTTTGCGCCGCGCCACGAGGTGACGCCTTACGTGTTTGACGGAAGCCTCTGGGTCGCCGCCGGCAACACCTGGCCGGTCCTGAACGACGTCTGGAGACTGACCTTACCCGGTAAGTGAGGGTTTTCGAGCAGTCCCCATTGCTCAGGAGGTTCGCGATGACACGTCGCGAGTTGTGCGCGGGAATCGGTTCGGCGGCGGCGCTTTGGGCGTCACGATGGGCGGCCGGTCAGTCCGCCTCGGAGGCGACCACGATGCCCGCCATCATGGACAATGATCCCGCCGGCGGGTTTGCCATCCGGCCGTTGAAACAGCTCCTGTTCTTCGATTATCGCCATATCATGCCGGGCGATCTCTCCTGGAAAACAATAGCGGATGGGACCCTGGTCCCCACGGATGGAACACCGGAGGGGCCGGTGCCGGTTTGCGCCAGCACGGCCGAAGTAGCCTATGGTATCCGGCTGGCAGCCCAATTGGCCGTCAAGGAGGCGCCCGTGCCCTCCGATCGCCCCGGCCCTCCCGGGTCGGTGATGTATGACGGCGGACTCTATCGGTCCTGGGGGATCTCGGCCCAGTACGCGACGGATAAGCCTGGTTTCGGCTCCCTCAAGTACGCGGATTCCATCGTCGTCAATTACGGCGAGTCCAAGGATGGTTACGAGTGGTCCGTCCGGAAGGTGTGCGAGGCAAAACCGTCGAACCCCCAGCTCGCCGCATTTGGTTTTAGCAGCTTCTTCGTCGACCCGAAAGGTCCGCCCTCGGAACGGTACAAGGCCGTCGTGAGCGCGAAACTGTGCGAGGGCCAGGCCGAACTGCGCACGGGCTACCGCAAAGTGCACCCGCGCCATCGTGATCAGCGCGTCTACCTGGAGGACCACCAGAACCCGCTGGACTGCCTGTGGGGGCTGGTATCTCCCGACGGCCTGAGTTGGACGATGCTTCCCGAGCCGCTGCTTATGCGGCGAGACTCAACCAAGCCGCGTGGGTTTACGATCCGCTCTCCGCTTCGTACTGGCGCTATGTGGACGATACCACGCCGGAGAATGAAGGAAAACTTCACGCCGAGATTGACCGC
>JAPKGY010000253.1 GCA_026647385.1 Phycisphaerae bacterium
GCCGGGCACCCTGGCTGTAGCGATTCCGGAACGGTCGGATTCCCAGGAATCACAATTGCCTTGATAAACGCCGCAGAGGGCAAGACAATCCCGCGTACCCGGCGGACGGTGTGGTAGCCAGAATCAATGCACCGGGAGATTCGGCGGATGGGGCTGCTGGACGGACACAAAGGGCTCGTTTTCGGGGTCGCCAACGATCGCAGCATCGCCTGGCACATCGCCCGTAACCTGATCGGACACGGGGCGGTGTGCGGCTTCTCCTGCCTGCCCGGCGAGAAGAATGAACGCCGGGCCCGCAGGACCATCGAGAGCGGGGAAGTTCCCGACCCGTGGGTATTCCCCTGCGACGTGGGCAAGGACGAAGACCTCGACGCCCTGTTCGAGGCCGTCGGGAAGCATTTCGGCGCCATCGACTTCGTCGTCCACTCGCTGGCGTTCGCCAACAAGGACTACCTGCAAATCGGCAAGTTCTGCGAGACCCCCCGGGAGGTGTTCTGCCAGGCCCTGGATATCTCCGCGTACACCCTCGTCGCGGTTGCCAGGCGGGCCCGACCGCTGATGCCTGGGGGCGGGTCCATCCTCACGCTCAGCTACTACGGCGCTGAAAAGGTGGTTCCCGGTTACAACGTGATGGGGGTGGCCAAGGCCGCCCTCGAGGCCTGCACGCGGTACCTGGCGGCTGAACTCGGCCCCGCCGCCATCCGCGTCAACAGCCTGAGCGCGGGCCCTTGCCGGACGCTGTCGGCCATGGCGGTGGGGGGCATCGACGACATGTTCGAGTGGGTCGAGCGAAAAGCCCCCCTCAAACGCAACATCGATACCGACGAGGTCGGCAAGACGGCCGTCTACCTCGTCAGCGACCTGTCCAGCGGCGTTACTGGCGAAAACCTCTACGTGGACGCGGGTTATAACATCATCGGGCTCTGAGTGGGGGTGCGCGAAGCCGCGGGACTGTCCCCATTGCGCCGGGACGAAGGATGGATCATCGTGCCGCGTGAGCCTGGCCCGTCGGAGGCCTGCCGCGAAATGGGGACGGTCCCGTTTTCTGAGCCCGTTTTCTGAGCCCCGTTTTCTCGGGCGACACCTATGGATAACGATCACAGGGAAGGCGTGGTGGCGGTCATCGAGCGCGACGGGTGCTGGCTGATGATCCGTCGGGCCGCCGGGATCAAGGCCGCCGGCTGGTGGTGCTTTCCCGGCGGGGGGATCGAACCGCGGGAGGACCCGCGCGTCGCCCTGGTTCGCGAGATCCGCGAGGAGGTCGGATTGGACGTCACCGTCGAGCGGATGCTCTGGAGCTGGCAGAAGCCGGATGGCAGCCTCCAGCTCTCCTGGTGGAAGGTCCGACTCGCCGACGCCGACCAACAGCCCGTCTGTAATCCCAACGAGGTGGCTGAAGCCCGCTGGGTGGCGCCGACCGACCTGCGACGGCTCGAACCGATCCTCCCGAATAACCTCGAGTTTTGCGAAGCTTACCTGGATGGGCGACTCGTTTCCGAGTGAGATCGCGGTTGTTTGAAGTTACGGCCCCCCGACGGATGCAATCGCCCAGTTCGAGTTCGAAAGGGATTGGTTTGTCCGGCGATCCCAACCGCTCAATCATCAGACCGCGACCGGGGATCTCGTTCACCGGTTTCGTTTTGTGAGGAGTCACAGGTCCCGGCGCAGGTCGACGATCAACTTGCCGGGGGTGAAGAGTTGCGCTGCCAGCGAGGCGGACAGGGTCACTTGAACCACTTGGGAGGTATCGCCGGGATGCGGCAAGTCCGCGGCGGCCGCGGCCATGGTCTTGTAGAGGCGGTTGGCGTTGTGTTTCTTGGCGGCGTTTGAGATGCGGAGGCCTCTTCCCGACCGCTTGAACACGATCACGCCGCCGCCATCGCCAAACGAGGGAGGGCAGCCCGTCACGGTCACCAGACCGAGCGCCGCCGCCCACCGCAGGACGCTTCGTCGAGTTGGATGCGGGTTGCTCATCGGTACGCGAACGTCTCCAGCTTCCCTGGCCGCGAAACGAATCCGGACTATCTCGCAAAAGGCCGCGAATGGCGGCTGGAAAGTGCAAAAGGGCGGAGGGAACCTACCTTCCCCGTCAAATCCTCCTCTCGGAGGGTCCGAACTCGAGGCCGACAGCGGTAGGAGTTGGTGAGTTCACGCCGTTCTCGGCGGGCAATTCCTCACCTTCCGTCTCAACAGGGTTTCCCCTGCCTCGGCGTATCACCCATGGCTCTTATGTCTTTGTTCCACGGGCTTTTTCGCCGAACTGCCTCTTCCGCAAACCGATCGTAGTTGCGCAGGGCGTGACCGACCAACAAAAACAAACAGGATTTTTCTGACTTGTCACGACGGGTATGCAATACCCCTTGTATCCAGAGTCGCGACGCGAAACCGAGGCATTTCGTGGGATCGTCTGTTGAGCGGCGCCGCGTGCGGCCCTTCACCCGTTTCGCGGTGTCGCGTGCGACACCTCCGCGTGGCGCGGTCTTCGTCTCAATTCCGGACAATCTCCGTCCGCCTGCCCGCCAGCAGCCAACCGAAGAAAAACGCCACGACCGAGCCGATCGGGGTGAACCAGGGCCAAGCGATCGTGGTGTACCTCACCACGCCGGCTGCGTCGACGGTGCGGTCGAGGTAGCCGAAGTAGTTCACCCAAAGCATCAAGCCCAGGCCCACCAGCAGAACGAAGGTCTGCGCAGCCAGCCCGCCGACGACGCCCCGTAACCGCTCGGTCGATCTCACTCGGGCCAGCAGCCACGCCACGACGATGATGCCCGCTCCGAGCCAGCAAACGACGTGCGTCCACGGCTGATGCCAGACCAGGGCGAAGATCAGGAGCACGGACAGCGGGGCCGACCAGAGGAACCCTCGCCCGTCGATCCCGAGCCGCAGGAATGCGAGCATGTAGCCGGCCAGCAAGGCGCCGCCGGTATAGCCCGCCATCGACAGCGCGAGGTTCAGGATGGCCTTGAACCGCTCTTCCGCGTTGACCTCCTGGGCGAGGTAGGCCATCGCGCACAGGACGATCCCCCACAAAAGCACCGAAACGCGCGATGCGAACACGAGCGAGCGGTCGTGCGCCGCGTCATCGCCTTCAACGACGGGTTTCCCGGTGCGCCACGCCCGGTACGGGAGGTAAAACGCGTGCATGGTCGTCTGGCTGAGCGCGGTAAGGATGCCGTCGAGGCTGGATATGGCGGCCGCGAAGATGGCGGCGATCAGCAGGCCGGCCATGCCCGTCGGGACGACGTTGATGATGAACAGCGGAAAGATTCGGTCGTTCTTCTCCGCCACGAGGGCCGCCTCATGCCCGGTCAGCGGGTTCGCGGTGTAATAGGCATAGAGCCCGATGCCCACGAAGAGCATGGTGGCCGTCGTGATCTGGCTGACGCTGCTGGCGATGATCGCCCGGCGGGCGTCCCTGGCGTTTCGGCAGCAGAACATCCGCTGGCTCATGAGCTGGTCCGTGCCGTACGAACCGAGCCCGCCCCACGTGGAGGCGATGACCGCCGTCCAGAGGGTGAACTCCTTGGTCGGGCTCAGGTCGAAGTTGAAAAACGTGAACTTGCCCCAGGGGCCCGCCTCCTTGGCATCCCACGCGAGTCGGGCCATGTATCGAACGCTCTGGCCCCAGGAGCCGGGCAGCTCGGCGATGACCAGTCCGAGGGCGACGAACCCGCCCAGGAAAAACACCGCGAAGAGCAGCACGTCGGTCCAGATCACCGTGGTCATCCCGCCCATGATGGTCCAGGCGATGGCGACGATGCCGATGGTCACGATCGACCAGGTGATGGTTTCCGTGTGGGTAAAGGCCGCCAGTTGTCCGAACGCCGATTGGCCGATGATCAGGTCGAGCACCATCGCGGTCAGGTAGACTCGCGCGCCCTGGGCGAGCATCCCCCCGAGCGTGAAAAGGCATGTTGTCATCGTGCGGACGTATCCGCCGAGCTGGTTGGCCATGTAGTCGTACGGGCTGTAGATCTCGCGGGCGTAGTAGACCGGCACGAACACGTAGCCGACGATCAGGCGGGCCAGGATCGAGCCGAAGAGGCCGAGTTGGAGGTAGGTGAGATTGCCCTCCCGGGCGAAGACGATGGCCGGCACGCCGACGAAGGTGACCGCGCTGATTTCCGTCGCGATGATCGAGCCGGCCACCGCCGGCCAGGGCAGTTTTCGCCCGCCGAGGAAGAAATCACGGATCGTCGCCTGCTTGCCCGCCAAGGCGTGGCTGATCCACGTCGTCACCGCGAAGTAGCCGAGGATCGCCGCCCAGTCGATCCACGTGAAGTGGCCCGTACCCGCCGACGTCGCTTGGACTGCCAGGCACAACGAATCCGTCATCATACACACCCTTGTCGAGGGGAGATCCGATTGGTGCGGACTATACCGTGCGATCGGCAGGCGGGGCAAGAAGCGTGCGAGGACTTATCGCGATGACGGCTCCGTGTGGAATTCAGTTGACGCAGTACGGATCGACCGGAACCTGGCTGCCCGTCAGGCAGCGTAAGAACAATGTCAGATCATCCTGATCCACGTCATCGTCGTCGTCGAGTTTGACGGCCTGGCACGAGGGATCGTTCTGTGGTACGAACGGCCCGCTCAGGCATGCCTGCACGAGGCCAAAGTCAGACAGGTCGATATCATCGTCGCTATCAAAGTCCGGAAGGGTGTCAGCCAGGAATAGACTGTGTTCGAGGCCGCCCCCGATTCCTCTGGTCCCGTAGAACCCCGCCACCTGAACCGGAGTATGTCGGTCGGCCCTCGTTCCGTCGCCTAACTGGCCATAGGCGTTCCATCCCCAACCCCAGGCGGTTCGGTCGCGTTTGATGACAAGGCAGTGATGGTATCCCGAAACGATATCGGTTACGTCCGTGAGATCGGCTACCTGAGCCGCCGTGCTGCGGTCTGTTGTCGTGCCGTCGCCCAACTCCCCGTGGAAGTTGTATCCCCAGGCCCAAACGGTTCCGTCGTTCTTGAGGGCCAAGCTGTGGAACGCGCCGCCGACAATCGCGCTTATGTCGCTCAAGGACGGCACCTGGACCGGTGTGGTGCGGGTGATCGTGGAGCCGTCGCCGATCTGACCATAGGTGTTGCGTCCCCATGCCCAGGCTGTGCCGTCACTCTTGAGAGCGAAGCTATGGTAGTATCCTGCCCCGATTGCGATTACATCGACCAGGCCCGGGATCTGCGTCGGTATGCTGTGTGGCGTTGTCGACCCGTCGCCCAATTGGCCGAAATCGTTTCGTCCCCATGCCCATACGGTCCCGTCGTCTTTGCGGGCGAGACTATGATGCCCTCCGCCGACGGCGATTGCGGTCACGTGGCTCAGGTTCAGCACTTTGACCGGCGCGGACCGGTGGGTCGTTGTCCCGTCGCCCAATTCGCCGTAACCATTGTAGCCGAACGCCCACACCGTACCGTCGCCTCTGAGGGCCAAGACATGGTCGGCGCCCGCGGCAACTGCGGTCACGTTGGTCAGGGCCACCTGGACGGGTGCCGTTCGGTCAAGGGTGGTTCCGTCGCCCAGTTGGCCGTAGCGATTGTCTCCCCACGTCCACAGGGTGCGGTCATGCCTGATGGCCGTGCTGAAACGGTAGCTTGCAGCCACGGCGGTCACGTTTGAAAGTCCGACCACGCGAGCGGGGGGCGTGCGATTGGAGGTTGTCCCGTCGCCCAGTTGACCGTCGGGATTCCACCCCCATGCCCAGACCGTGCCGTCGCTCTTGATCG
>JAPKGY010000254.1 GCA_026647385.1 Phycisphaerae bacterium
GCGAAGTGTGCGGCAGGCCTCCCGAAGGAAGTCGATCGGTCGCGGCAGGTGATGCAGCACGTCGACGAGGATGAGATTGTCGGCGGCGCCCTCGTCGTGGAAGGCGGTGTTGAGTCCGGTCTGGTCGCCGTTGGCCTGCGCGTCACCCATGGCGAACGTCGCGTAGAACCAGTCGGTCGGCTGAACCGACACGACGCCGCCGATGCCGTAATCGGGGAGGGGAAGGTTGCCGGTGTTGACCAGGGCGCCGTTCATGAACTGGGTGATTTCGTAATTCGCGTAGGCGTTCGTGTCGACGTCGACGGCCATGTCGTACTTGCCGAACTTCACGCGGATCTTCTCATCCAGGAAGGTTTGCTCGTACCACAGCTCGCGCACCCGGATTTCCTCGTCGCCGAGGGTGGCGGCGTTCACGCCGAAGAGGTCCTCGATGCGGTCGTCGATCGAGTCGTTCCATCCGCTCTCGGCGAACGTGTAGAACGTTCCGCCCTTCCACAGTCCCATCGGCTCGGTGGACAGCTTGAGTTGGGTATCCGCCCGGCCGGTGATGTCGTGGCCGCGGTGGGTCCGCACGCCCCCATGGAAGTTCTGCTGGTAGATCGTGGTGAGTTGGAGGCTGAACTCGATGCCTTTGTCCTCGAGCGCGGTCCGCACTCCGCCCCAATCGCCGGTGAGTCGCTGGTTGCCCAGGATTCCCAGGAACGGCTCGGGCCGTCCCTCCGCCGCGGCGGGCTGGGAGGTCGCCCGGTCGTCCGGTTGGCTGGCGGGCGGTCCGTCCGCGGGGGCGGATGCGACGGCCATGGCCCGGGGGGCGGACTCCTGCGCGGGCTCAGCCCGCACCAGACCCCCCGTCGTCAGTAATGCTACGATCCAGATGGGGGCTACCCGACCTATGCGCATGCTGTCTCCCTCAGCTCTTTGTCAATGGCATCGGAAACCTGTGGTACGAGTCTGTAGTGATTCTGCTGCGCGTCGACTGTTGGCGGCTTTCCGCACCCCGGCAGACTGACCCAGCCACTGAGGGGAATGCCTCATATCCGGCCCGATCCACAGTGGCCACCAAGCGTCGCAGGGTGTTTTGTCCGTGCCCAGCGACTCCATCAGGTGGCACTGTGACGCCGGCAACAACCGGGTTTCCGCTTTGGATCGGGAGCAGTCTCGGATAGGCTGAGTGCAAGGCTGCGTTCGGGAAGCGGCGTCGGCGGAGAGCCCCGCTCCGATGTCGAAGCGCGATTGCGCCGAAGCGTTCAGGATCTCAAGGCCGGGTCCGCGGACCTTGCGCGCATGATCTTCCGCGGGGTTCCCTGTCCGTTCGGGGGCGGTTTTAAAGCGGTTCGTCGCAGGTCGTATACGCCATGCCCACATTTGCCTACAAAGCCCGTCGGCCCGGCACGGATGTGTTTGCCGACGTCATCGAGGCGTCGGACCGGAATGAGGCGGTTGCCCGACTGAAACGGATGGGCTTGTTCCTCCTTTCCGTGGAGTCCGTCGGGGGAGGGGCAGCCGACGATCCGGCGTCGGGGCGCCTTTCCAGGCGGATTTCACGGGAAAGCGTCGCCGTCCTGACCAGCCAGCTCGCGAGTCTGCTCAAGGCCGGTCTGCCGCTTGCCTCGGCCCTGCGGAGCCTGCATCAGCAAATGAAAGGCTCGCCACTGGCCCAGGTGCTTCAGAAGATCGAGCAGGATGTATCGGAGTCGACCACCTTGTCGGAGTCGGTGGCACGATTCCCGTACCTGTTCCCGCGGGCATACTCAGCCGCCATTCGAGCGGGCGAGGAGAGCGGCCGCCTGGCCGAGGTGCTCGCCAGGTTGGCCGGCAATCTCAAGAAGGAAATGGAGATTCGCGGGCGCATCCGCGGGGCTTTGGCTTACCCCGTGTTTCTGTGCGTGCTGGGTGGTTTGACATTGGTCGTTCTGCTGACGTTCGTCATCCCGCGGTTTACCAGGCTGTTTGCGACCATGGGTGAGCAACTGCCGCTCCCGACCCGTATCCTGCTGGCGTTCAGCGATACGATGGACCGTTTCTGGCCGGCGGTCCTTGGCGGGCTGACAGCCGGTGTGGTGTGCTGCGTGCTGGCGGCCCGGCGCGAGGCGGTCCGGTCGGTTATCGATCGATGGGCACTGCGCCTTCCTTACGTCGGCCCCATCGTCGGGCGTTCGGAGATCGCCCGCTTCGCCCGAACCCTGTCGGAACTGCTCGGCAGCGGGGTGTCGATTCTGAACAGTCTGCGGATCGCTCGCGGCGTGCTGGGCAACCACGAGTTTGCCGCCGCGGTCGACGAGATCCGGGACGCAGTGAGCAAGGGCACGCCACTGGCTGACATCATGGCCGACCTCCCGGTATTCACGCCGCTGGTGGTCAACATGGTGGCGGTCGGCGAGCAATCCGGGCAACTGCCGGAGTTGCTGCTGGAGGTGGCGGACATTTACGAAAAGGAATGCGAGCGTGCGATCCACGCCTTCACGACGATCCTGGGCCCGATGCTCATCGTGATTCTGGGGGGCGTGATCGCCTTCGTGATCACCGCCATCCTGCTGCCCGTTTTTCAGGCCAGCACGCTGGCCGGCTGACGCCGATCTTGCCGTCCGAGCCTTCCTCGCACCGGATTTCCCAGGTTGAATCGGTCCTATCGAGCACCGCCGGCGGGCTCGTCGCCCCGGGATAGACGTGCACGATTCCGTCATGTGTGGCGGTTGACGCAAGTCGTCAGGCCCGGCTTTGCGGACTTCCCGGCCATGACAGAATCACGCATGGTCAGTCCGGCGGAAGCGGCGTCCTGAGCGGCTCGCGGGAGCATCTCAGCGCCCCCCTTGCCCCCATGCGCGAATCCAGGATGTTCGAGCGCCAGGTCGAGACGAGGCGGGCCACCGCCCGGCGATAGAGGATGTTCGACGATGGCATCGGGTTGTTCTATTCAAACCACTTGGCGATCTTCTCCCGGGCGTGGATGAGCCGGTTGAGTTCGACCCAGCGGGGGTCTCGGGTGAAGCGGCGCGTCAGGACGTCGTTCAGCAGGCGGGCGGTGCCGTGCTCTTTCCAGAACGCGTCCAGGCTGGCCCAGAAGGCGGGTTCGGGCTCGTGGCTGGTCGGCGGCCAGGCGATCGGCCAGCCGACCGCCTCGGTCATGGGCTTGACCAAACCGTTCAGTTCCGCCAGCGCCATGGCGCGTGCGGGATGATCCGGCTGGCGGGCCAGGGCGATCAACGCCGGCCCGCCGCGGGGCTCGCCTACATAGAGCAGGCCGGCGGCGGAGGCGACCTGGCGCCATGGCTCCCGATCGGCTTTGGCGCCGACCTCCAGCCAGGGGATCAGCCGTACGTCGCGACGCGACATGCGGGCGGCGTACACGATCAGTCTCGCCCGCCTCGCATCGTCCTGCCCGTCGCCTGTCCGACGTTTCAGGGTGTCCAGCAAATCGACGGCCTCGATACGCATGGTGGCGTAGCCGGCCATCTCGAGTACGTCGCCATCCTTTTCGTTCGCAAGCAGGTCGGCCAGCACTTGCCGGACCCGGCCTTCCCGTTCGTTTGCGATTTCCGTGAGGGCTTTGATTCGGATGGCGGGATCGGGGTCGCGGAGGGCCTGGAGCAGGCTGCGGACCCGAATCTGGTCGCCGATGACGGCGGCGGTCACGCCCAGGCCGGCCACCACGGCCAGGACGGCGAGGATACGGGGCGTTCGGCCACGCGGCGGCGCCGGTCGATCAGCCGTCTTCTGCAATGGTTCAACAGCAGCCATGGGCCGGGCTCCGCGCCCTCACAAGCGTTTGCCTGGTTTGAACCGCAAAACACGCGATGCAAAAGGGTAAACGGTCGCCCGCGAGGCCGCAAGATGAAAAGTCAAAAGGCCATCGTCAAAAACCAACATACCCGAAGGTCAAAACGTCGAGGCCGCAACATTCGGGCACGTCTTGTGTCGGGGTAGATGTCGATCCCTTTGGGGGTTACTCGCGTTCCAGGTAAGTGTAGCCTTCCAGGCCGCGTTCGTACCGGTCGATGAACAGACCGGCCTCCTCGAAGGAGATGGTGCCCGCCCGGACCGCCACCTCGATCGCCCGGCGCAGGCGGGCGATCAGGTCGCTTGGCGAATACTGCACGAATCGCAGGATCTCCTCGACCGTGTCGCCCTTGACCACGTGGTCGATCTGATACCCGTCGCCGTTCGAGTTCAGCCGGACGTGGACGGCGTTCGTATCCCCGAACAGGTTGTGCATGTCGCCGAGGATCTCTTGGTACGCCCCGACCAGGAAGACCCCCAGGATGTAGTCCTCGTCCTGAACGGGGTGCAACTCGAGCACGTCCTTGACGTCGCGGAGGTCGATGAATTTGTCAATCTTGCCGTCCGAGTCGCAGGTGATGTCCGCCAGCATGCCCCGCCGGGTGGGCTCCTCGTTCAGCCGATGGATCGGCATGATCGGGAACAACTGCTGGACCGCCCAGAAGTCGGGCAGCGACTGGAAGCAGGAGAAGTTGCAGTAGTAAATGTCGGCCAGCGAGCGTTCGAGCCCCTCCATATCGTCGGGGACGTACTCCAGCTCGCGGACGATCCGCAGGATCTTCTGGCAGCAGGAATAGAAGATGGTCTCAGCCAGGCTGCGGTCCTCCAGCGAGAGATACCCATGCCGGAAGAGGCTCATGCAGTCGTCGCGATAATGCAGCGCGTCGTGATAGCTCTCCTGGAAGTTCTTGCGGCTGAGGTTTCGGTGGACCTCGAAGAGGTTGACGAGCGGATCGGGCCTGTTGTCCTCGAGTTGGTCGGGCACCTTGGCGTCGGTGAAGGCGTTCGTTCCCAGGACCTCGCAGATGAGCACGGCATGGTGTGCGGTGATGGCCCGGCCGGACTCCGAGATGATCACCGGGTGGGGCACCTTGCCCGCCTCGCAGGCCTCGTAGATGGCTGCCACGATGTCGTTGGCGTACTCCTGGGTCGAGTAATTCGTGCTGCTGGCGAAGTGGGTCTTGGACCCGTCGTAATCGACCGCCAGCCCGCCGCCGACGTCGAAGAACCGGATCGGTGCCCCCAGCTTCCACATCTCGACGAAGAGCCGGCAGGCTTCCTCGAGCCCATCGCGGATCGACCGGATGTTGGTGATCTGGCTGCCCAGGTGGAAGTGCAGCAACTCCAGGCAGTCGAGCATCTCCTGCTCGCGCAGGTAGGTGATCGCCTTCATCATCTCCCGGACGCTGAGCCCGAACTTGGATCGGTCCCCGCCGGACGACTCCCACTTGCCGGACCCGCGGCTGCTCAACCGGGCCCGGATGCCGATCCGCGGCACGACGTTCAGCCGGCGGGCGTGCTTGAGGATGATCGGCAGCTCGCTGAACTTCTCGACGACCAGCATGACGCACCTGCCGATTTTCGTGGCCAGCAGGGCCGTTTCGATGTACTCGTCGTCCTTGTATCCGTTACAGATGATCAGCGACTCGTTGGAATCCAGCATCGCCAGGACGGCCAGCAGCTCCGGTTTCGAGCCGGCCTCGAGCCCGAAGTTGTACTGCTGCCCGTGGGCGACGATCTCCTCGACCACGTGCCTTTGCTGGTTCACTTTGATCGGGTAGACGCCCAGGTACCGGCTGTGATAGCCGGTTTCGCTGATCGCCCGGGAGAACGCGGCGTTGATGGCGTCGATCTGGGCCCGCAGAATATCCGAAAAACGGATGAGGATGGGCAGTTGAATCGACCGTCGGCGGAGTTCGTCAACGATCTGCTTGGAATCGAAGGGT